>PWQB01000521.1 GCA_003556955.1 Nostocaceae cyanobacterium CSSed10_463m | reverse complement strand
AGCGACCCTCTGCTGGGCTGTCTTTACAGGGTTCTATCCGTGTCCCTGGTGATAAGTCTATATCACACCGGGCTTTAATGTTAGGCGCGATCGCTCAAGGTGAAACGCAAATCCAAGGACTGCTTTTAGGCGAAGATCCCCGCAGCACTGCAAGCTGTTTTCAAGCTATGGGGGCGCAAATTTCGGAACTGAATACCGAATTAGTCACAGTTCAGGGTATTGGTTTGGGACAATTGCAAGAACCAGTGGATGTGTTGAATGCTGGTAACTCTGGGACTACACTCAGATTGATGTTAGGGCTTTTGGCTTCTCATCCAGGGCGGTTTTTTACGGTTACTGGGGATAGTTCTTTGCGATCGCGTCCCATGTCCCGTGTAGTTAAGCCTTTGCAACAAATGGGGGCGGAAATTTGGGGACGTAAGGGTAATTCTTTAGCACCCTTAGCCATTCAAGGACAAGCCCTGAAACCAACTCATTACCATTCCCCTATCGCTTCCGCCCAAGTTAAATCCTGTATATTACTAGCAGGTTTATTAACAGCCGGAAAAACCACCGTTACCGAACCCGCCCTTTCTCGTGATCACAGCGAACGAATGTTACGGGCTTTTGGTGCAGAACTCAGTATTGATCCAGACACCAATAGCGTTACTGTCATTGGCCCGGCGCAACTGCGGGGACAAAAAGTAATTGTCCCAGGTGATATCAGTTCAGCCGCTTTTTGGTTAGTGGCTGGGGCGATTGTCCCCGGTTCGGAATTGGTTGTGGAAAATGTTGGTGTTAATCCCACCCGTACAGGGATATTGGAAGCTTTAGAACTCATGGGGGCTGATATTCAACTGGAAAATCAGCGCGAAGTAGCTGGGGAACCAGTGGCGGATATTAGAGTGCGTTCCAGTCGTTTAAAAAGCTGCACCATTGCCGGCGATATTATCCCCAGAATGATTGATGAGATTCCTATTTTAGCAGTAGCGGCAATATTTGCCGAAGGTACAACCATTATTCGGGATGCCGAGGAATTGCGAGTTAAAGAAAGCGATCGCATTACCGTAATGGCGCAGCAATTGAATAAAATGGGTGCGAAAGTCAATGAATTACCCGACGGTATGGAAATTACTGGCGGTACTCCCTTAGTCGGTACTGAAGTTGATAGCCATACAGATCATCGCATTGCCATGAGTCTAGCGATCGCATCTCTGTTGGCTACTGGGACTACCACTATTCACCGTGCAGAAGCAGCCGCCATTTCTTACCCCGACTTCACCGCCACCCTCATACAAGTGTTGCAATCATAACTCTGGAGACGCGAGTAATCGCGTCTGTATGAGAAAGTTTCGTGCCGATTATTTAGCACCGTAAAAGAAAGCTACTTCTTTCTCTTTTAAAGGAGCAAAACCTGCTGCTACAAGCATTTGATCAAGCTCTGCTTGGGGAATATGTTTGGCTCCAATTCGCACAATGCGCGATCGCATGGTATTAGATACGCCACTGCGCTGTCTATTGGCTTCTAGTGCCATGACTTGGCTATAAAGTTCTAGCTTTGCCGGTGGAATGGCAGAACCATCAAAATCGATTCCCTGAGCGATCGCTTCATCGATAGCATCAGCACCCTTGGTTGTAGAATTTACTTGATTAGCTTCAGCAGGCATGACAATTTACTATTTGAGATTCTGGGTAAATTCTACCGCTCTTGGCGTGTAATTGAACCACCAATAAACGCTCCTAAAATTGTACCTGTCCATAATCCCGTAGTACTACCTTGCCAAGTAGCGCCGGGTGTTACCCAAACATTACACATCACCTTTAAGCCCCAAGGTTGGGTTTGGCATTTCTGATTATGTAATATTGATGTCATTTGTCCACCGATATAACCACCAAAAAATCCTGATGTCAAAGCTAAAAAGGTGCAAGTTAATAATCTATTTTTCATCTCACAACCCCGATTCCATTCCTCTCCCCCACAGGGGCTACGGTGTACACACAAGTGGTCTGATCCCCCTAAATCCCCCTTACAAAGGGGGACTTTGATTCTAATTCCCCCCTTCTCAAGCTACGGTGTACACACACATCGGAAATTCTGACGCTAATTCCAGATTCCGCCAAGAACTAAAGTTCATGGCTAATAGCAAAAGTCTACTAAAGTAGACTGGATTCAATACTGTTCGGTTAAGCAAATTCATGAGCCGAAAACCCTTGTAGAGACGTTCCATGGAACGTCTCTACATCCCTTAACCGAAAGGTATTGAGACTGGATTCAGTTTTTCCTTGAGTCCTCTTGAGAGGACTGGCGCTATGAGACTCGGAATTAATTCCGAGGCGGTCATACACTGGGCGAATATTTGTGTGTACACGATAGCCTACAGGGGAGGGAAACTGATAACTGATCACTGATAACTGATTTAACTCAACCTGTATTTCTCATCCCCGCAGCAATACCATTAATAGTTAACAGTGCGCCTCGCAGTAACTCACCTTTGCTGTAACGAGAATGAATTACACCAGAAGTAGCAGTAATATTCCGTGATTGCCGTAGGCGTTTGAGCAGGGAAACTTGGATGAATCCTAAAGGTACAATTGTGCCATTGCGTAACTGTACTGAACGTTGCAAGACAGGATCACCATCCAAAAGCCGACTGTGACCAGTAATTTTCAATACTAAATCCCTAGTCAGATAAAATTCATCGGCAATTTGCTGAAAAACTTTTTCTAGTCGGTCTTTATCTTCAGGATTTGCCAACTCTTGGACATAGTGATGCGCCATTTGCATATCCACTTTGGCTAGAGTCATTTCTGCCTTGGAAATTACCATTTTGAAAAATGGCCATTTCACGTAAAAGTAGCGCAGCAATTTCAGGTGTTCTTCTGATTCTTCTTCCTCACTCAAGAATCCCTGTAAAGCTGTGCCAATCCCATACCAAGAAGGCAACAAAAACCGGGTTTGCGTCCAGCTAAATACCCAAGGAATCGCTCGTAAACTGCTTAAATCTTTCTTTCCCGATGGTCGTCGCGCTGGACGAGAACTGATTTGCAGCTGGCTAATTTCTTCAATGGGGGTAACTTGGTGGAAAAAGTCAATAAAATCTGGTTGCTCGTAAATTAGGGCGCGATAATGTTGACGCGATCGCACTGCTAATTCTTCCATAATCT
>PWQB01000106.1 GCA_003556955.1 Nostocaceae cyanobacterium CSSed10_463m | reverse complement strand
CTAGAACCTTGTTCTACTTGGATGATTTGGGGGCGAAATTTGCGTAATAAAGAGATTAAGTCAGTACCAAAAGTCAGAAGACCTTGGTGGTTTTGACTGAAGTTAGAAATTGGGACAATTTTAAAATTGCCTTCGTCTCTATATTCAGTGATAATAACTTTCTTTTGGACACCCCCAGGTTTCCAGATTTTAGGAACGACAACTGTGACTTCAATTCCTGGTTTTAATTGAGCTAAAGCCCGTAATTTTTCACAGTTGAGGTCTACAATATAAGAATGACTAGCAACTAAAATTTTCATAAAATTTGGGTATTTGTTAATAGTCCAATTTCCGAAATGACCAATGACTAAACTTGTTTATCCAGGCGTGTATAAGTTTGACCATCATTCCAGATTGACTGAATGACAGTACCCAAGGCTTTGAAAAAACCTAAAGTGTAAAAAATACCACGAGTCACAATTTTCATGGGGGAACCACTTTTATTACAGGGTGGGTGTCCCAGAACGTGACAGTCAAATAAAGCGGCGTATAGGCGTAAAGCTTGGATGGCGTTAAGGTTTTTCAGCGCCATTAAAAAATGATTGTGGTAAAAGGTGAGTTGATACTTAAGCGATCGCATACTAATATCATGACAACCCCCAGTTTCTTCGCCCAAATGTATCAAATAAGCCCCTGGATCATACCAAATCTTATATCCCGTTTGTCTAATTCGCAAACAAAAATCTGATTCTTCACGCACAGCACTACCGCGAAACCTCTCATCAAAGTGCAATCCGTATTTAGTAAAAATTTCCCGGCGAAAAGACATATTACAACCCCTAGCTGTTAATACTTGCTGAGGTTTAATAGTGTGGACTAAATCAATGTGATACCAAGCAATTCCAGGGTCCATTGCTTCGGGAGGTAAATATTCAATCTGCAATTCCCCACCGGAATCACTTAATTTACCTCTGTCAAATACTCGCCCAGCTACCGCCCCGATTTCTGGATTCTGCACATAGTTTTTGGCATGGGCTGCTAAAAATTCTGGGGTGATTTTCACATCATCATCAATAAATAAAATGATTTCACCTTTTGAGCGTCGCACGCCATAGTTACGCGCCCCTGGTAAACTCGCCCAATCTAAGCGAAACCATTGAATTTTCTCATCTGCGGAAATTTCTTCTAGGTAAGCTTGAATTTCTGGTTCGTGTGTGGGAGATTGATCTACCACCAAAACCTCAAAGTGGGGATAGTCCTGTTTTAAAACATCTACAATACTGTCCCGCAGCGTTTCTTCTCTCCCATAGGTGGGAATAATTACGGAAATCAAAGGCAGATTATCCATCTTTTTTTTGATAAAAAATCTTTTGTTTTAATAATATTGCTTGACAAAAAATACTAATTAGCTATTTGCTGCTTCTTCATAGAGTTGATCAAATACATCCTTTTGTTTTTCTGGGTTATTAAAGTTTTTTGCTTGTTCTAAAGCCCCTGTACTTAAGTATTCATAGTGTTCTTTTTTATCTGTTCTATCAAAAAAATACATAATTTGCTGTAATGCTTGTTCTACTAAATCATTATAGGTGCTATTAAGAACATCCCAATATTCATCTGATTTTAGTTGTTCTCCTTTAAACCAATTACTCCAATGTCTAATTTGATTAATAGGTACATTGAGCAAATAGCCATTTTGATCGTGATGCACAAATTCTGGCAATGCACAAACGTTAGAAGTAATCGCCGGAGTTGCAACAGAAAATCCCTCAATAATACTATATCCGTATGTATCATGTAATGTCGTCATTATTTGGAAATGACTTTGTGATAATAACTCTAAGACCTTTTCATTGGGAATATTCTTGTGAAACACCACATTATTTAATTCTAATAACTTGAAATCTTCCACATATTTTGTAGGGTCAGGAAAATCTGTCGGTACTCTTGATCCATGCTTGAGTCCAGATACTATATTAACAGTGATAGGTAAACCTAATTTCTCGGCTTTTTTTGCCAACCTTAAAGCAACAATTCCACCCTTGCGAGCGAAATGATTACCAATAAATGTGAGAATAAATTTTTGGGAGTCTTGGTATTTTTTGGGCTGATTTACTCTGATGGGAAAATTAGGTTGAATAACATCTACCTTTTTCATCACCTGCTCTTGGGTTTCCCAGCCTGTTGTCCATTGTAAAATTCTAAGTTTGGCATAATCTGATATAGCGATTATTTTACGACAGTTATCCAGTGACAACCGATTATTTAAGAATTGAAAAACTTTTTTTTCAAAATCATTTTTAGGATTTCTATATAAAAAAGTATGATCTTCACAAGTGACAAACCAAGGTTTACTTGTATATGGAATGCTATTAAAGGAATGGACTACTTGGTATTCTTTCCAGAAGGGTTGCCAAGAATTTAGACTTTCAAAAGGAGACCAGAGATTTTTTAAAGGATATCTACCTGTAGGAAAAGGTTTAGCACGAATAATTGTATGTTTACTTTCACGAGGTAAATTAGGAATACTCAGGTGTTTTTCTCCTGCGATCAGAACTTTGGCCATTTGATTTTATTGGTAATAGGATAGGAATAAATTAGATTTTTAACTTTTTGCGTTTTTGATTGCTTTGGGGGTTCGTATTTTGATTTTCTGGCTCAGATTTATCAATTAATGGCAATTTAAATAGTATACCTGCGGCAAACCAGTAATATACAGCGACTGGATCAACATCTAAAGGATAGTAGTAAGTGTTATAGCTAATACACAGTATAAACACCCACATTGAAGCAGCATAAGTGCGTAAATTAGGGTCTTTGATGGAACGATATGTTTTGAAAGCAGTAATTGTTAGGGTTGTCACCAAAGCTAAAAATCCTAGGACTCCCACAATACCTACCTCCCACAGCACCTTGGGGTAGTATGTTTCTACCAGCTTAGTTCTACCCAATGTCCTAGCTGAATTAGTCGCCCGGCCTAAGCCGCTACCGATTGGGCTACGTACATTTTTCCAATTTTCCTCAAACTGATGGAGGATAAAATCTTCGGGGGGTGAAGCTGCGGCGCGATCTGAAAAACTATCTATCCGTTCTTGCACAATGTCTGGGTAACTGACCATTGCAATTCCCAGAATCAGGGCAAGTCCTATTGCCATTGGGATAAAGCGTT
>PWQB01000817.1 GCA_003556955.1 Nostocaceae cyanobacterium CSSed10_463m | reverse complement strand
GTTTGTAATAACTCAATTTGTTCATAGATATTTTCTGATGAACGCAAAGAAGAAAGCAATAATCCCAAGTTAGTTTCGCATTCCATCTGGAATTCTTGGGTATGTCCTAAACGCCAGTTTTCCCCAGGATGATGAGCCAGGTAATAGCAACGAGGCCCGGCGTTTTGCATCGGTGATTGAGAGAAGTCCGCATCTGGGAGAAAATCAATCCTTTGCATTCTAGCTGTCAGCATCAGTTGATTTAGTCGTCCCAATTTTACCTGGACACCGTTACACACACCATCTTTCAATTCTTGCATCAGTTCTAATAATGCCTCAGAACCGATTTCTAACATGGTATGGGTCAACATTAAAGTTAGAGTAGGACGACCCAAATCAAGCCAATAATCTTGAATATAAGCTAGTTCACTTCTGATTTGATCGAGGAGAAAGTGGTAATCAAGGGTTAAATAAAACTGTTGGGAATCTAAAAACGAAGGTAGAAATACAATTGTCTCATTGTGAATCCGAAAAAATCGAGATGTGGTCAAACTCCGCAACCGCCGCACGGGACGACCAGTTAAACCCAATTTGTCATTGCGTCCAATTTGAGTATAAATAGTGGAAAGTTCGCCAGCTTTTCTGACTTGAATTGGTTTTACTTGTTGGGGGGTTTGAGTTTCAATTCCATAAACTTCTAGTTTTGTTTGTAACTTTTCATCTTCAGCTAGTAAGGCAATTTGTACCAAAGCTTCCCGATTTTTGCCCACACACAAATGTCGTCCTAAAGGGTCAATATCCCCAATGGCTAGTAAGCCTTCATTTAATAGCTGACCGAGAAAATATAAACTTTGCGCCCAAACTAAAGGCACATTTTCATTAGGTAAGCGAGTTTGACTTTGAGGCGTTAACCTTTCAGCTTCTACGCTTTCGGCGGGAACATAATAAAGTTCTGGTAGTAAACCCACTCCGTCACGTTCAATTAATAATGACTCTAGCCGTTCTTGGTAATCTTTTATTTGGGTTTCGTCTCCACGAAATAACCCATCTAAAAATAAATAAGTAAAAAATAAAGGCCATTCACATTCAATATGCTCAAATTGCTTTAGTTCTCCAGGTTCATAGTGTAAGCGTTGGCTATCTTCTAAAACGGTTTGATGTCCGTCACGCAAAAAGCGTTTACAGCCGTATTTTCCTTGGAGTTTATGCACAATATCATTAAATGTGCGATCGCGTAATTTTACATCTTCAATAGCAAAGGCGGGATAACTAATAATACTTAACAATGCCGCATCAATTTCTTTAGAAGCTGATTCTCTGGGTAATAAAGATTCTAAAGTAATCCGGGCGCGGGCGATTTCATCGGGGAGGACATGAATTACCGATGCTTGACTACCACGCACGCCAAACAGATTTAGTCCATTCATGGCTTCTAAAGCGGCTTTAGCCATCCCGACTGAACTAGCATTTAACTCAGCGCTACCATGATTAATTTTATTCCCTCGTTCCCAAATGCCGTAATCTGGTGTGCGGTAAGCCCGGCCAATGTAGTAAACTAAGTTCTGCACAAAATTTACTTCATCTAGGGTATAAATAATTTGCAATCCGGAAGCGGTCATTTGTGCCAACATCAATAAAAATATAGATGTAGCATCTATTTGCAAATGTCCCCATTCATCATCACCCACTACAATATCGGCGGTAGCGGTGTTGTATTTGGCGTGTAAACCATCGAGAGGCGACTGAGTATGTTTAAATTGTTCTACTTTATGGGATTGACGCAACATCGCAAATAGTAGTCCCCGCATCAGCTTGGTGACACTATGCTCTAGTTCATAAGTGCGTCCCTGATCTTCGTCAATTTTACGATATGCCAGGGCTAAACCCCAAACTCCTAAAATGCTGTAAACGTTATCTCGTACCCAAGCGTCTGTATAATCACCGTGGGCGGTTATTGCTGTACTCGCTGGAAGCAAACCAGTAATGGGATTTTGACGTGCTAGAATAATTGTCTTAATTTGCTGGTAGTAATGTTCCAATCGAGCTTGCAATACGGTGACTGTTTTCATAATTTTATTTGGGGAAACTGGCGAAGTTGGCAGGGGTAAGAGAAGATTTTTAACTGCAGATAAACACAGATGAACGCAGATGAATATGTAATTAACAAAGGAAGAAATTTTATATTCCCATTTTGAATTTTGAATTTTGAATTTTGAATTATTTATTGTGGGTATTCGTGAGATACAAAGGGGATTTCTACAACTTCACCTTCAGTTTCTCCTATTTGGACTTTTAACCCAACACCACCTGCTTTGCTGCGAATGTAACCTAGTCCAAAATGACCGTTAGGAGTTTGAGTATAACTGGTTAGTTTACCAACTTTTTCATCTCCCACTGTAATTATACTGCCAATTTCTGCTGGTGCATTCAAACGTATGCCCCATAGGTATTGTTTTACACCTTTATATGTATTTAAGCGGGCGATGGTTTCTTGACCGATGTAACAACCTTTGTTAAAAGAAATTGTTTGCCATAAACCCACTTCTAAGGGATTATAATCATCTGTAAGTTCCGCATCTGGGGCTGGTCTGCCTTGTAAAATACGTAGCATATCCCAGGCGCGATCGCTCAATTCTACTGCCCCTAATTCTAAAATCTGCTGCCATAGTTGCGCTTTTTCGGAAGTTGGCAAAATCAGCGTATATCCAGGTTCAGCCAAGCCGCTACCCACCGCCACTATTACACCATTAATTTGGAGATGATTACCATAAGGTTGTCCAATAATCGCGCCAGCACCCAGCTTTTCTACAATGGCATCACTTTTTGCACCGATGAGACTAAAGGTTGATGTTTCATCTGTGACATCTTGCAGATGCACTTTATCGGCAAAAAAGATATACTTATCCAGCCATTTAAACAGAGATTCACGACGGTTAGGGGAAGTCAGCAATAACACTGCATCTTCTAGAATGTATGCACTGACTAAATCAATGGTGCGGGCGGTGGATGATACCATGACAGTATCACAGCCTTGTCCTGGCTGGAGGCTTTGAAAATCGTTAGTGCTTTGATTGTGTAAAAACCGCAAACGGTCATCGTCAGAAACACGGATGCGTCCCCAGTGGGAGCGATCGCATACAGCAACCCCTGCTGTTGCGGCTTGGATCGCGG
>PWQB01000519.1 GCA_003556955.1 Nostocaceae cyanobacterium CSSed10_463m | reverse complement strand
CCCCAATATGCTGGATCAGATTCTCACAGGTTTGATGGAGAATTTCACCCGCAGTTTACCCCCAGGTAGTCATATTCAAGTTCAGGTGATTCCGGCTGGCGATCAACTCAAACTGCAATTATCGCCTCAATTCCATTGTCAAGGCAGTAATCCAGCTAGCGGGAA
This sequence comes from Nostocaceae cyanobacterium CSSed10_463m, assembly GCA_003556955.1. The sequence continues at coordinate 2,985 of PWQB01000519.1, read as the reverse complement.
TGTGACACCACCAATTCGCAAAGCCCTTGGTCAACTACTGATGTTTCAACCAGAAACAGGTACAATTAGCTTGAATATGGCGGCAACCAAGCATCTATTTCAGGCTATTGGCGGTAAGCTGATTGTACGTCAACGCCAACATTATGGAGAAGTGTTAACTATTTTCTTACCTTTGGAGGTTAGTAGTAAGCAAATAGGACTTACGCATTGACAATAAATACTAAATATGTATAAGATTGAAAATCACATATTTCGTAGGGGTTTAGCAATGCTAAACCCCTACCACACGGGTATATTTAATATCAACATAGTCATTGTTCAAAGCCGGAAATTGGCTATTTTGGTAACAGCATACCATTATTAATTTGTACAGTGCGTAAGTCCTAGCAAAAATTAAAAGTTTGAAATTTCACGCGATCGCTTTTGGTGTTTTGCCAACTATCGGTAGCTGCACTATAAAAGTAGAACCTTGGTGGAGTTTACTTTTAACATAAATAGAACCACCGCAACGCCACAACAACCGTTTGACAATGGTTAACCCCAATCCAGCACCACTCACATCTTCAGTGACTCCCGAACGTACTCGATAAAAACAGTCAAAGATATTAGGAATTTCGTTTTCACTAATCCCTATACCTGTATCACGAAATTCTAACTGCACATAATCGCCTTGGAGACGTGTTTTTACTGAAACTTTACCGCCATCAGGGGTAAATTTAATACTATTGTGTAACAGACTAATTACTATCTGTCTGACTCCACCAATCACACACCAAACATTTGGTAATTCAGTGGATACTGTGTAAGATAAGGTGATGCCTTTTTCTTGGGCTACAGGCTGGTAAGTGCTGACTATTCCAGGCACAATATCAGCCAGATTAATTAACTCTAAACTTTTCTTCTCCAAATTATATTCCAGATCCACCAAATCCAATAAACCTGTAATCAGATTTCTTTGGCGATCGCATTGGGTATTCAGCATCTGTAAATAACGTTGTCGTTGTAGAGGTTTTAAACTGGGCGAATTTAACAACGACAGGGCTGTTTTCATCTGTGTTAAGGGTGTACGTAATTCATGACACACATTCCGAAAGTATTCATTTTGTTGTTGCTCTTTGTGCTGTAACTGTCTATTTTGATGCTGTAATTGAACAATCCGTTTATTCTGGATATGACGATTAATTTCATCCTGTCGCTGGATTTGTCGAGATAACAGCAGATTGATAATTGTGGGTTCGTATACACTGCGATCAATCAAATTAGTAGATGCAATAGGGGCTGATGTGGCTAAAGTCGCTTGCTTGATACCATCTAATACTGGCTGAATGACTTTACCATCAATAGTATTAATAGCAAGTATGGGGGGGTTTATCTGCCCGATTGCGTGAATTTGATTTTTTCTTAGTGGCCGATGTGCCACAATTAAACTACAAAACTGTGGCGATAACACCACCAAAAAATATTCTCGCTGCAATTGCCTATTTGATATTAGCTGTATGCAGACATGGTGAGGAGTTTCTACTTGTTCATTATTCCCGATCTGGCAGTTATAGATAGTACCAGATTTACCTATGAATGATTGATAACGTAATAATTCAGCTTGCCAAATTTTTCCCGGTGGTAACTTCACCCAAAAAGTTGCTGTGATTTGCTGTGAAATTAGTACGTCTATTTGTGACCTCACTAGTGATAACAGTGTAGCAGGATTAACAACTAATACTTCGGGAGGCGTTTGCACTTCCAAAGCCAGCCGATAAATAGACAAATCCTTACGCTGAAAATCATTCATGAATTAAGCACAAGCAGGAACAGGAAAGAAAATAGTTAGTTCATCGATTAATTAAGTGGGCGTAAATCAAGTTAACGGGGTGTCATTTGTCCTTTGTCATTGGTAAAGATTTTTGGTGTTTTCGGTGCTGACCTACTTACATTTCTGCAAAATTTACCCAAAAACCGCTAAATAGACGACAAAAGTTACTCTTGATACTCTAACATGAGACGTTCGGCCTGTGGAGGCTACGGTGTACACACAAATATTCGCCGAGTCTGTGGAGGAGACGTTCCACCGGAACGTCTCTACAAGGGTTTCAAACCACGCACATTTAATTACTGGAGATGTCTACTGATTTAATCTTGCCTGTAAAGCGTCTCGTGCGTGTTCTCGGTCGTCAAAATGAATTTTTTCTGTACCGAGAATTTGGTAATCTTCGTGGCCTTTACCAGCCAATAACACCCCATCACCGGGTTGTGCTTGTAAAATGGCTGTCTGAATAGCAGTAGCGCGATCGCAGATTACTGTAGGTTGAACAGTATCAGGGATTCCCGCTAAAACATCTTGTAAAATCCGTTCTGGGTCTTCAGTGCGGGGATTATCTGAAGTTACCACAGCGACATCAGCTAACTCAGCCGCTATTTTACCCATTTTGGGGCGCTTAGTGCGATCGCGATCGCCGCCACAGCCAAACACACAAATCATCTTTCCGGGAATAAACGGCCGTGCAGCTTTGAGCAAATTCTCCAAACTGTCAGGAGTATGGGCATAATCCACAATGACACTAATTTCTTGCTCAGGATTAATTTGTACCCGTTCCATCCGTCCCGGAACCCCCGGAAACTCAGATATCGCCGCAGCTACCAACTGCAAATCTAGTCCTAAGTGTAAAACCGCACCCACAGCCGCCAAGAGATTTTCTAAATTGTACTGTCCAACCAGGGGAGAACGAAAAGCTACATTACCCTTTGGTGTATGTAATATCCCACTCACACCATTTGGTTCGTAACTTAAATTACTCATCCACAAATCAGCACTGTGATTATTAACGCTGTAACTCCAAACCCGTTCGGAACTTAAAGCAGCAATTAAACGCTGACCGTAGGCATCATCAGCATTAATTATTGCTCGTCCCTTGAGATAATTAGGACTAAATAACAACGCTTTAGCATTAAAATAATCCTCCATATCGCTGTGATAGTCGAGATGGTCTT
>PWQB01000178.1 GCA_003556955.1 Nostocaceae cyanobacterium CSSed10_463m | reverse complement strand
GTTTTATGGCTGCTTCTTCCGCAACATAAACTTTGATTTTTTTAGAAGAAATTAGTTCCTCTTGCCGATAATTTTCTTCTTCTGCAATTCGCTTGAGATGAGGTTTATCGTGGTTGAGCATGATCAGTGTATTCAGTTCTTTGATAATGTAATCGCTGTGGGTGGTAATAAAAATCTTAATACCAAGGTTTACCAATCGGGCAAATAACCGTGCAACCCGACGCTGGTTTTCAGGGTGTAAGTTCAATTCGGGTTCATCCACCATCAATAAATCGCCAAGTTGAGCTTCATGTCTCAGGTAAAAGCCAATGTCTAGTAAAGAACGCACTAAACTAGAACTTTCATCCATAGAAAGCTTAAGCCGTTTACCCTTCGGAACATAGTAAAGCTGATCGTTGCGGTTGACGGTGTACTCACCGCCAATAATATCAGCAAAATCTACCAGTACATCAGCATGGTTTTCGGCAATGAAACTGTTCTTTTTCACAAGAGTTTCAAGTTGTCGCGTAAAATCCACATTGGTCTTGATCGGCAGGGCATAATCATCATAATCTTTAAGTAGAAGCTCCATTGGATCGATATTCTTGTCAGCCTGACCCATTTCTTCAAGCAAGCGATTGCGGGCAAAATTCAACTCCTTGCGAAAAATGGCTGCACCTGTTCGTTCGGCACTAGCAATGAAAGGGCGAGGAAAAAGTTGAACGAAAATGATATCTTTTAAGGCATCGGCAATGATGCGTTCAAGGATGTCAATAGGGATTATTGCTTTTTCTTTTTCAACCAGTAGAGTTACAACTAATTCTGTGCTTTCTTCAGTTTTAGTAATAGAGAAAAGTGATACTTCCCCGGAGCTAATTTTACGATCAAATTTGCTGGCTAAACTAAGATTTTGGATGTCCAGGCTTATTTGAAACTCTGTTTCTTTAAATCGTTCTGCTTGTGCTGCAAAAATTTTTGGTAATTGCTGGGTATAAGCCTGGCATCCTTTAGCAATAATTTGTTCGGACTGTTTAACGTATTCTTGTATATCAAGACGAATTACGCCGTTCGCCAGGAGTTGCTGGATTTTCTCGCTACTGATTGGAATCGAAAACATTCGTCGCCAAGTATACAAAAAGCCGAACAACGCATACGTCGCATAAGTCTTGCCTGTATTATTGCAGCCACAAATGATTGTCATGTCGCCCAGTGTGAATTCGGCTTGCTTTAAAGCACCAAGATTTTTGACTTTAATTTTCATTGCCGTATTCCTTTAGGAATTATCCCCTACCTTTACTCTCTAACCGTGCCTTAGCAGTCAAACTCGCCACGGATTGGGCGATCATGCTCATAAAACACCTTTCCAACTACAGCATATTCAATAAATAACAGCTACTTGGGTGATCAAACCTTAACATTAACCTTTCAATCATATCTCCACCGAAAAATGGTTATTGTTTAACTACTATTCACACAACAACTGCCTCTGCAACAGCACCTTGCATTTTATTCATCGCATCTAGCAGACTTTGTAATTGTTGGTCAGCTTTTAAAACTGCTAAACCGCGTACTGTCACCTTACCAGGAGAGTAAACAAAACGCGTCTTCAAATGTTCCGGTAAATTCGCCGCTAGTAAATTCCAAGCGGGTTCTTCCATCGGCGTTTCTAACACAATGTGCTGCTTATTCTCTGGTTTAATGCGGCTAAATCCTAACTTTTTCGCTAACTGTTTCAGTTGCATGACTCGTAAAAGTTGATTCGCTGGTACTGGTAACGCCCCATAGCGATCGCTCCACTCAGCCGTGATATATTTTAATTCTTCTAGAGACTTCGCCGCCGCCACTGCCCGGTAAGCACTCATCTTTTGATCCAAGTCGGGAATGTAATCGGAGGGAATAAATGCTGTGAGGTTGAGGTCAATTTGTGTATCATCAACTTTGGGTATTTCTTGTCCTCTAATTTCTCGAATCGCCTCTTCCAACATTTCCATATACAAATCAAAGCCGATAGCTTCCATTTGACCGGATTGTTCTGCACCTAGCAAGTTACCCACACCCCGGATTTCCATGTCGCGCATTGCTAACTGATAGCCGGAACCTAGTTGCGTAAATTCCTGAATCGCCCGTAATCGTTGCCGGGCTGCATCTGATAACGTCCGTTGCTTGGGATAAAATAACCAAGCGTGTGCTTGAATGCCGGCACGTCCTACACGTCCACGTAATTGGTATAATTGCGATAAACCGAAGCGGTGGGCATCTTCAATTAAAATCGTGTTGACTCGCGGAATATCTAAGCCAGATTCGATAATTGTTGTACAAACCAGAATATCTGCATCACCATTACTGAACGTCAGCATGGTAGATTCTAACTCGCTTTCATCCATTTGACCATGAGCGATCGCAAACCTAGCCCCCGGTATCATTTCTCGTAAATTAGCTGTCAGTTCTTCAATACCTTCCACTCGTGGAACTACATAAAATATTTGTCCTCCCCGGTCTAATTCTTGACGAATGGCACTGCGGACAATTTCCGGGGTTAATGGCGATAAGTGAGTTTTAATTGGTCTTCTGGTGGGGGGTGGTGTGGTAATTAAACTCATTTCCCGAATCCCCGACAAGGACATATATAAGGTGCGGGGAATGGGAGTAGCGGAAAGGGTCAGCACATCAACTTGAGTTTTCAAGCTTTTAATTTTTTCCTTTTGGTTCACCCCAAATCGTTGTTCTTCATCCACCACCAACAGTCCTAAATCCCGAAATGACACATTTTTACCTAAAAGTTGGTGTGTCCCCACGACTATATCTAATTCCCCGGTGGCTAATCGCTTTTGAATTGTGCGGCGTTCTTCAGCACTGCGGAAACGATTTAGTAAGCCGATGGTAACTGGGTAAGGTGCAAAACGTTCTTTGATAGTGTGGTAGTGTTGCTGAGTCAGAATGGTAGTAGGTGCTAACAGTGCGACTTGTTTCCCGGCGGTGACAGCTTTAAAAATTGCCCGAATTGCTACTTCGGTTTTACCAAATCCTACATCACCACAAACTAAACGATCCATTGGGCGATCGCTTTCCATATCCCGTTTGACATCCTGTACAGCTTTTAACTGGTCTGTAGTCGCTTGATAGGGAAAAGAATCTTCCATTTCTTCTTGCCAAGGCATATCTTGAGGATAGGT
>PWQB01000153.1 GCA_003556955.1 Nostocaceae cyanobacterium CSSed10_463m | reverse complement strand
TCTTCTAAATCTAAATCTGAATCATCGTCGTCATGATCATAGGGAAGATCATCAAGCTCAATCATCTCAGAAATTTCTTCTACTTGACTCAGACGCTGAGATTCTTGATGTTCACGCTCTATGAGACGACCATTTGATTTTAGCCATTCTAGCAAAACAAATTCATTACTACTACGAATTACAGTGGCTCGTTGATTACGAGGTTGTTCACTCAAAGGGCTGTTAGGCATATAATAAAAAACTCACTTTTAATGGAAAAAACTAGACTAGCGGAAAGCTAAATTATAGTAGACATCTTAGTTTTGATATCCGATATCTCAGAACTGAGATTTTTTTATTGGCATTCCTCGGTTACATTGGCTACAATTTAAGTACCACTAACCCCTGATGATGTGACAAAATATAATATTTCAGCAATAAAAACTCTGTAACAGCAGTCATCACAATTATAGTATAAATCAGCTTGATCAAGAAATAGTGTTATTCGGATAATTCATATCTTTTGGGGAAAAATCTGATTATATCTGAGTATGGGCAATTTATAAGTTAATGTGAACGAATTAATCAGGGATAATAGCTATCACAGCATGATGCCGCAAAATTTAGTCAAAATAAACAAGTTTTTTGCCTGTAACTACATTCAGACTGCTGAAAATTTGAAAAAACAAGGTTAATAATAATGCCTGAACGTAAACCAAATTTATTAATTCCCGCCGTTGGTGCGACTGTACTTGTAGCCGGTAGTATAGCTGCTTATGTATATTTTAAAGGTCCCTCTGGAGATAGCTCAGGGGCTTTAGGTAGTGCTAAATTAGTCCCTGCTACAGCCATGATGGCAACTTACATTACCACAGATCCCCAAGCTTGGGCGAAGTTGGAAGAGTTTGGCACTCCAGAAGCGCAAAAGCTAATAGCCCAAGGGGTAGAAAATTTTAAACAAGATTTTTTTAATGAAGGTAATATTTCATACGAACAAGATTTAAAGCCTTGGGTTGGTGGTGTCATGGTGGCTGTACTACCACCTAATCCAACTCAACTAGCACAATCGAATCGGCCGAATGTGGCGACTAAGAAACAGCCAGAATCTCAGATATTGATGGTGGTTGGCATTAAAGATAAACTGAATGCCTTGAGTTTTGCTAATAAATTGAAGTCAAAGGAAGGGGTAAAAGTTGAAGAATCTGATTATAAAGGCGAAAAAATTACAGCAGTTACAGAAAATGGCAGACTGACATATAGTGCGGTTTTAAATAATCATCATTTAGTATTATCTCCAGAAAAGCAAGCTGTAGAAAAGGCTATTGAAACTTTTAAAGGACAGCACTCTTTCGCCAGTCAAGAAGGTGCAAAGACGATTTTAACTGCTAACGCAGATGTGCAGAATACTCTGGCTCAAGTTTACATCCCAGATTATGGGGAAATGGTGCAACAATTACTAGCTGCAAATTCCCAAACTACCGAATTACCACCCCAAACAGTCAAACAGTTGCAACAAGTAAAGTCGATTGTGGCGCGTGTGGGAGTGGATGATCAGGGTGTGCGGATGAGGGCGATCGCTAATTTAGATCCGCAATTGAAGACATTTGAGTATCAAGCAAGTCCGGCAAAAATAGTTAATAAATTACCTTCAGATACCTTTGCTTTGATGACTGGTAATGGCATTAATAGAAGTTGGTCAGCCATAGTCAAACAGTCTCAAGATTATCCAGGATTTAACCAAATATTGCAACAGGTACGGGGGCAACTGCGGTTTGTAAATATTGATCTAGATAAAGACGTTTTTGGGTGGATGGATCAAGAATTTGCCTTTGCGGCTATGCCATCAAATCAAGGTATGTTGGCGAATTTTGGTTTTGGTGGTGCGTTAGTATTAGAGACGAGCGATCGCCAAACAGCAACAGCTACTTTAACCAAACTAGATAACCTCGCCAAAACTCAACGCATTAACGTCGCTACCAAAAATATCGATGGTAAAAATGTCACTCAATGGCAAATACCCGGACAAGGAGCTTTATTGTCTCATGGTTGGCTCAATCAAGATACTGTATTTTTAGCCCTTGGTGGTTCTGTAGCTGAAGCGATCGCTCAGAATAATACACCCAAACTCGATAGCAGCGATACCTTCAAAGCTGTCACTGGTTCACTACAAAAACCTAATGCTGGCTACTTCTATCTAGATGCAGCAAAAACAGCGTCTTTAGTCAATCGCTTTGTGACACAAGGACAAACCCTATCATCTGAGGCTAACACAGTTCTGAGTGCCATTCATGGTTTTTGTGTCACCGTCACCAGTCCTGATCAATCTACCAGTCAATTGGAAATGTTGTTGGCTTTGAAACCGAAAACTGCTCAGTAGGGAAATAAAAAACTCTCTGATTTTTAAAGAATCTGAGGATTGTGAGATTCCAAAGTTTCATTCAGCCTATCTAAAGCGCCAGTTAATCTTTCCTGTGCTACGACATTGGGATCTGGTGGTGCGGTTTCTTCTACGATTTCTTCCCGTCTTTTTAATCTTTGTAAAGACCGCACCGCTAAGAAGATGATCAAGGCAATGATGAGAAAGTCAACGATCGCGCCGAGAAAACTGCCGATTCTCACGCCTGGCCCGACGGTGATTGTTCTCCAATCTTCCCCAGTTACAGTGACTAAGGGATTCAGCAATGGCATAATTACATCCTCCACAAAGGAAGTCACGATTCTGCCAAAAGCAGCACCAATAATTACAGCGATCGCTAAATCCATGACATTGCCTTGAAGGGCAAATTCTTTAAAATCTCTGAAAAAACCGTTGGCTCGTCTTCTTGCTCTAGCCATACTTGATGATCAAGAATTTTTGTAGTTTTTTTTGCCAATTCAATTAAGCCAGATTTGAATTAATCAAACATTCCACTTTGGCTAGATTGATATGTAGAGACGTTCCGGCGGAACGTCTCTACAAGGGTTTCAAACCACGCACATTTAATTGTCGGAGATGTCTATTTGGGAAATTTGCGGTTCTCTAGCATCACCAGTGCCAATTTGACACTCTCCGACCTGAAGGTGCGGAGATTCTTGGTTCAACGAGTCCACTTAGACGAGATCCCTTGCGGTGTCTAGCCCAGAGGTGGTTCTCTCCCCAAGCGTTAACTTTCGGTATGCCCTACCGTAGTTGGA
>PWQB01000509.1 GCA_003556955.1 Nostocaceae cyanobacterium CSSed10_463m | reverse complement strand
TCATCACCTGCGATCGCAAACAAATAATAAGGAATTTCCTGTAAATACTTATGAGTGGGCTTTTGTTGCCCCACTTCCTCGGAGAGAATTAAATGTGCATAACTGCCATCTACCTCGATGCTGTTAACAGCAGCTATTCTTCTAGTGGTTTCTGCTTCTAAACACCAAGGTTTGGATACGTCCGCCACATAAAAGGGGCTATTTTGCCACATCTCTGGCATTTTGGGACTAGACCACTGGGGAACTACAGGAATATACTGACGATATAGGCAAAGTGCGGTTTTAACTACACTTACTAACCCTGATACCGCGTAGGTATGACCCACATTAGCTTTCGCACTGCCTAGCGCACAAGTTAGACTGGTTGCAGAAGTGCCATAAGCTTGCAGCAAACCTTGAATTTCTGACTCATCCTGTGAGGGAATACCACTACCCATGACTTCTAAATAGTTAACGTCTGTGGGTTTGATATCTGCCAATTTAAAAGCCTGTTGACAAGCTTGGGTAATTGTTTGTGCATCTATGGCGGTGGGAATGGAGTTAATTTGAGATGTGGTATTTTCCACCAAACTGAGAGCATCAATAACTGCATATATGCGGTTATGATGTTTTTTGGCAGTTTCCCGCAACTTCAAGACAATGGCGGCCGCACCCTCACCTATCATCCAGCCATTGGCGTTTTGGTCGTAACTGAGAGTATTTACGCCTGTATTGATGGCGGCTGTTTGATTTCTCAGTAAAACACTGGCACTATCTCCAGCTAGTTCTACAGCACCGACTAACACCGCATCAACTTCTTTGAGCGCGAGTAGCTTTTGTGCCGTTTCTAAGGCTTTGAAAACAGAGTTTTGGTCAGCCGTTAATGTTAATGCGGGGCCAGCAAAATTCCACTGTTGCGAAACATAATCAGCCAATTGCTGGTCAATGGGGGAAGATTTTAGCGGTTGACCTTCAGGTAGTTCTAGTTTTGTGCCACTAACAATCACAACTGCAACTCTGGAACCTGGATGAATCCCCGCATTTTGTAAAGCCTGGTCAGCAACGTGGAGCATTAACAGTTCTTGAGGATGAAATTGATCTGCTGCTGCGGGAATTGGTAATCGTACAGTATCAATTTCCCAGTCTGGGATATATGCGCCTAATGGTGCTTGTCCCCCAGTCAAACCATATTTATTGAGTAGAATTTCTTGGTTTTCCATTGCTTCCCAACGCTGTTGGGGAAGGGGAATAAAATGTTGCTTTCCTTCATAAATACTGTGTTCAAAACTATCTAATCCTTGACAGTTACCACCCAAATAACAATCCATACCCACAATAGCTATTTTAGGTATTTGATTTTTGGTTAATTCTGCCATCACCTAACTCCTGAAACTATACTTTAATTCTGTGTTGATACAGCAAATTTCCAGTAAATAAGGTACATACATTATCTGTGTTCATCTGTGTACCCTGCGGTGAGGGCGGGTTTATTGAAATTATGGTTAATCGTTAGTCATATCTGTTAACCCGCCCCTACAAAGTGTCTACATCTGTTGACAATTTCATCCTGTAACAGATTTACCTGAAATCTGCTGTATCTGCTTAAATTTTGGCTAATTGTCTGACTAAAACAATTCCTTTAGCAGATTGCATCTGGGAATATATTTTTCCTTGAGCATCGTGGACGATGACATCTGCAACTACTGCTGATTCGGTTTTGGATTTAACTTCACAAGAGATGTAAAATTCCTCCCCAAATGGGACGTTAGCGAATTGTTCAAAATACTGAATTTCTGCGGGTAAACAACCGACTTGGTGAAAATGTTGTGACCAAATCCACAGGGCATGAATTTCCACGTCCACTATATAAGGGTTGAAGTTTTGAACAGGAAACTGTCCTTGTTGGATTGCTTCTAGCTGCGGTAATTGGCACTCGATGGTGATTTTTTCCGGGCTGATATTTAAAACACGGTTTACACCTTGGAAAGATGTCCCATGAAATAAACTTGATGGTCCGTTTTGATAAAACGAGGTGGGGAAATCTGCGGCTGTTAGCTGCTGATTAAATAATTGATAGGTGGGAGCTACAGGAATTTGTCGTTGCAATTTGATGTTGACGCTGAAATGATAACGGATTTTCCCAGTTTTATTACTCCAAATTTTAGCTTGAAAATCAATGGCATCGTCACCAGATTTACCTGTTTCTACTAAATCTAAGGTGTATTCCTGGGGTTGATTATCTTCAAAGATAATGCCTTTCAAAACTTTGAAGCTGTCGGCGGAACAGAATTTGTAACCGGGATAAAGTTGTTCGCAGGTGTTAGCCATCCAGGAAAAGGCACAAGTGGCGGGAAGGACTGGTTTACCTGCAATCACGTGGTCTAATAAAAAGGGATTGGCTGTTAATTTTAATCGCCGTTGGATACGATAGGTTTTTAACTCTGGGTTTAAGGTGTTGGGGATATAGACTAGAGGACTACCAATTACGAGTTGTGTGGTGTCGTGATGTGCTTTACCTAGCTGTTGAGCTAACATCTGGCTTCCCACTTCTACGGGAATGGTGTGGATGTGGCGTTCGGCAAAGGCTTTCTTTAATTCGGGAGATACCATACCACTATCCCAAGGACCCCAGTTAATGGCTACTACATGACAGTCGGGATGGTTGCGTTTGAAGAGATGGGCGGATTTGTTGAGAATTTCATTGGCGATCGCATAATCTGCTTGTCCGACGTTACCATAAAAGCCAACCACAGAGGAGAATAAGACTAAATATTGCAGTTGGTTGGCTGGGATACACCGTAGCAGGTTTTCTAAACCTTTGACTTTAGCAGCGTAAACTGTTTCAAAGTCTTGAAGTGATTTTTTCTCAATCCGCTTATCAGCTAAATTCCCGGCTCCGTGAATAATGCCTGTGATGGCTCCCAACCGTGATGCAGCTGCATTGACTTGTTCTTTGAGAGCGATCGCATCGGTAACATCCACACTTAAGTATTCCGCTTGTCCACCGGCTTGCTCAATGGCTTGTAAAGTAGCGGCTATTTCCCGACAAGAAGCAATATAACGGAATTTTTTCTCTACCATTGCCGGTGTCGGTTTATCGCCTTTAGCAACAAAATCCTCCATAATCCGCTTTTTCAATTCCGCATCTGTGACGTAACCTTCCGCCCATACAGGTTCCG
>PWQB01000342.1 GCA_003556955.1 Nostocaceae cyanobacterium CSSed10_463m | reverse complement strand
TGTGACGGCTGATGTAGTTCATCGAGCGGTAACAGTGGATGAGGTTCATCTTCACGTTGGGGGTCATCAACATTTCGTTGATAGTACCATCACCAGACCACTGAGCAACTACACGCAAACCGATTTCTTCTAGAAGAATACGGCTAGCCCAAGCATCACCACCGATGTTGTAGTCACCAATGATGGCTACGTCATAAGGAGTAGAATCAAACTTCAATGAACCATCAGCCTTACCTTTATCCGCTCTGGGGAATACCCAGTCACGGATCATATCGTTAGCGATGTGGTGACCCAAAGATTGGGAAACACCCCGGAAACCTTCGCAACGAACTGGAATAACTGGCTTATCGATCTCTTTAGAACTTTTACGAGCTACAGCTTCGATGTCATCCCCAATTAGACCGATGGGACATTCAGATTGAATGGATACACCACGGTTAAGAGGGAAGAGGATTTCCAATTCTTGGATGAGTTTCAGTAGTTTTTTGTCACCACCGAAAACGATGTCCCGTTCTTGGAAGTCAGAAGTGAAGTGCATGGTACCAAAGGTATCAACACCTGTAACACCCAAGTAGTAGTTACGACGACCAGACCAAGACCAGTAACCGCAACCAACAGGACCGTGGCTGATGTGGATCATGTCCTTAATAGGACCCCAAACCACACCCTTGGAACCTGCATAAGCACAACCACGAGCGGTCATTACACCAGGAAGAGATTTGATGTTGGACTTAACGCCACAATCGCTCTTACCTTCTTCAAACACATTTAAGTGCTTTTCGCGTTTTTTCTTAGCTTTATCAGGGTAAGCTTCTAGAACTTCTTTAATGAGTTCCTTTCTTTCTTCAACAATTTTGTTGTTTTCTGGAGGTGTCATGTTATCCTCTTTGATGGCTAAGGTTCTGGGAATAGGGGACTTGGAGTCCCCTCTGGGTTTAAGGGGGATACAAGAGTGAAAGTTAAAGGTCAAAGGTCAAAGGTCAAATATCAAATTATTCCTTTTCCCTTATCCCTTGGGCTGAAGCTTATTTTTTAGCAGCAGCTTCAGCAGCAATTAGTTTTTCTGCTTCTTCGTCGCTTTCGAGAATACCGAATTCGATCAACAGTGCTTCTAACTCGTCCATCTCGATAGGAGTGGGGATGGTGAGGTTTTTGTTGTTGATGATCTTTCTAGCTAATTCGCGGTATTCGTTACCTTGATTGCTATCAGGTGCGTACTCGTTAACAGTCATCCGACGCAATTCAGCGTGTTGAACGATGTTGTCGCGGGGTACGAAGTGAATCATCTGGGTGTTCAAACGTGCTGCCAGAGTTTCGATCAATTCGATTTCGCGGTCAACTTTACGGCTGTTACAGATTAAGCCACCTAAGCGCACACCACCTGTGTGAGCATATTTCAAAATACCACGAGCGATGTTGTTAGCAGCATACATCGCCATCATTTCACCAGAGGTAACGATGTAGATTTCTTGTGCCTTACCTTCACGGTAAAGAGTGATGATATTATCCTAATAGCCTGTAATTGTTTATTTTTAACAATGTTTACCCCAAGCATTGTCAAGGCTGAACAGTTTTTTTATTAGGGTAAATCTAGGGTATGAACAGAACACAGGAAGCATTTGCCGATTTTCAACAAACAGCCAGCAGCGATGGGGGATATATAGGCAGAATGCAAGCAGTTACAAATCAAGAAAATCACCTCACAGCAAAACTGGAAACAGAATTAAAGGCGGTAAATGTTAGACTCAAAGCTGCTAGGGTGAATGTTTCTGTGAGAAAATCTGGTAATTCACTGCAACTGAGAAGCACCCTACCCATTAAACCAGGAGATATTGATAAAAACGGTATAGGAACCAAGCAATATGATATTTCTTTGGGTATCCCGTTTAATTTTGATGGTTTAAATACTGCGGAAGAGGAAGCTTATGAGTTAGGTAAATTGTTGGCGAGAAAACAATTTCAATGGACTGAAAAATATTTAGGCAAAACTCGCAATAAAATTAATACAAAAACAATTGGTGATTTGATTGCAGATTTTGAGAGAAATTATTTTCAAACTAGAAAACGTACCCTCAAAAGTGAGAATACATTTAATAGTTATTTTTATATTGCTCAAACACACTTACCCAAGGATAAACCAGCGATAAATGCCAACTTTATTGCATCTGTGCAATGTTGTCCATCTTCTGATAGTGTGAAAAATGAATTAATTAAAGTTATTCGAGTATTATGTAAATGTTCTGGTTTGGATGTTCCAGAGCTAAGTAATTTAAAAATCAAACCTGCTGCTCAACGCAAGCGTGATATCCCCACTGACGCAGACATAGAGCGAGAATATCTCAGATTTGAGACTTACTCACTCAACCGTCCCAGTAAATTACTCACTAGGGAAGATAGAAATAACTGGAAACTGTGGCGCTGGGTATATGGGATGTTAGCTACTTATGGTTTAAGACCGAGAGAAATTTTTCTGAATCCTGATCTCGATTGGTGGTTATCCTCAGAAAATATCATTGATACATGGCGGGTAAATGAGGAATGTAAAACAGGTGAAAGGGAAGCTTTACCATTATATCCGCGCTGGGTGGAAACATTTAATTTAAAAACTGACATAGAAGCTATTGAATTATTAAAAGCCAAAATTCAGGGCAAAATTACCAGTAAACAAATTAATTCGGCTCGACACGGTACAGACAGGTGGTTTAGATTTGTTGGTATTCCTTTTCAACCTTATGATTTACGCCATGCTTGGGCAATTAGAGCGCATTTAATGGGAATTCCGATTAAAGCTGCTGCTGATAATTTGGGTCATTCGGTAAATATGCACACTTCGATTTATCAAAGATGGTTTAGTCTGGAAAATCGTAAGGTTGCTATTGAAGAAGCTATTAAGAAAAAGTCGAAGGTGGAAGATTTGCAAGATATAGTGATTAAGCTGGAACATGAAAATGAGAAATTGAGAATAGAAAATGAAAGATTGCGGTTACAGATGGAAAATCCAGGTTTAATACGGATAATTAATTAAATAGTAGTGGCGTGGCAAGCTTAAAATGTTGCATGATGTTTCTCTTCTGGAACAGGCAAGATGCCTGTTTTGGGCGGGCAGGATGCCCACCCCACAATAGTTTTGTCTATTGCACTATTTTAGGCTTGTCAGTCCACTA
>PWQB01000534.1 GCA_003556955.1 Nostocaceae cyanobacterium CSSed10_463m | reverse complement strand
TTTCACCGTCTGGTAACTCACCGCAGTTTTCAAACTCCCAAATGGCTGGAATATTTCTTGGTCTTTTGCGGGACTTTGGCCTGTCAAGGTGGACCAATTGAATGGATCGGGACACATCGCATTCATCACGTACATTCTGATACTGACCCAGATCCCCACGATTCCAATAAAGGCTTCTGGTGGAGTCATATGGGTTGGTTAATTTATCACTCTCCCTCTCATGCTGATGTTCCTCGTTTTACCAAGGATCTTGCCGAAGACCCAGTTTATCAGTTTTTACAAAAGTATTTCATTTTGATTCAGGTAGCACTGGGTTTATTACTCATGTATCTGGGTGGCTGGTCTTTTGTGGTTTGGGGAATATTTGTTCGCATTGTCTGGGTTTACCATTGCACTTGGCTGGTGAACAGCGCTACTCACAAATTTGGTTATCGCACCTATGATGCAGGCGATCGCTCCACTAACTGCTGGTGGGTGGCCGTGCTAGTATTCGGCGAAGGCTGGCATAATAATCACCATGCTTTTCAATACTCAGCTCGTCACGGGCTGGAATGGTGGGAAATCGATTTAACTTGGATGACAGTTCAATTGCTGCAATTACTTGGTCTGGCGACTAATGTCAAGTTGGCAGAGAAAAAGCAGTAATTTCCAGGTTATTGGTTAATAGTGGATAAATTACAGAATTTATTCACTATTGGCGAAAAAGCACTTTCTCCCAATAATTAATCACCATTCACAATCTCGGAAATTTATCCCCAACAGCTATTTAGTAGTGCGCTTGTGTAGCTGATGTTGCTATAATCCGAGACGCTAATGTTAAGAAACTTTGCGGCCAGTCGCTTTTTTAGGGACTTGGCAGTAAACCCTGTCGTTTTCCAGGTGTTCATGACTACATCAATAATCAATAGCCAAAAATTAGATAAAGACTTTGGGGATTCCAACCTGAAGTTACAAGATATTATCAAAAGTTTGCCAAAAGAATGTTTTCAGCAAAACCGGCTTAAAGCCTGGACTCAAGTGTTGCTGAGTGTTTCTATGGTCGCCTTGGGCTACTGTCTGCTGACTATTAGTCCTTGGTTCCTCTTACCCTTCGCTTGGATTTTTACAGGTACGGCTTTAACAGGCTTTTTTGTCATTGGCCATGATTGCGGTCACAGGTCTTTTGCCAAAAATCGTTGGGTAAATGATTTAGTGGGGCATATATTTATGATGCCTTTGGTTTATCCTTTTCATAGTTGGCGGATTAAGCATAATCACCACCATGCTCATACCAACAAATTGGATGAAGATAATGCTTGGCATCCTATCAGAACAGAAGTATTTGCCAATTGGACACCCTTGAGACAGTTTGCGTTTGAAAGGTTCATGCGTCAGCGTCTGTGGTGGGTTGGTTCCATTGGACATTGGGCTGTAGTGCATTTTGATTGGCGGAAATTCAAAACCCAAGACCAATCCGATGTAAAACTGTCTGTAGCTGTAGTTGTTTTATTTTCAGCGATCGCATTTCCGGCTTTAATTGCTACTACAGGTATTTGGGGATTTGTCAAGTTTTGGTTTGTGCCTTGGATGGTCTATCATTTCTGGATGAGTACCTTCACCATCGTGCATCACACTACCGCAGATGTTCCTTTTAAAACTGCGGACAAATGGAACGAAGCTTTAGCCCAGCTATTTGGGACGATTCATTGTGATTATCCCCGGTGGATAGAAATCTTCTGTCACGATATCAACGTCCACGTTCCCCATCACGTTTCTACTGCTATTCCCTCTTATAATTTGCGTTTAGCATACAGCAGCATCAAAGAAAATTGGCAGCCTTATCTTCATGATGAATGTCAGTTCTCTTGGTCTTTAATGAAGCAAATTACCGACCAATGTCAACTTTACAAAACTGATATTGGATATACCACTTTCCAGGAATATTACGCAGAAAAATAAACAGCATTTCCAGGAATTGAGATATCAGGATACTTGCGCTCTTGTTGTAGCAAGAGCGTCAATTAAACCATTGATTAAACAGATATTGTCTCGAAATTCCTCAGTAAATTATAGCAACCGCCAAGGTAATTAGGACATTCCCTATTCCCTGTTCCCTGTTCCCTTAAAACCATAATGATGATGTCCTAACCAATATCTCCGTTGCTATACAAGAGATGAAAAGACCATTTTTTAGTCTAACCTCATACTAGAAAATCAAGTCTAATTGAGATTTTACTGAGAGTTTATGAAAGTTTATGAACTAGATATTCAGATATTGATTATTATCTAGTATTCTCTAAAAATTGACTGTAGTAGTTTTTGCTCTACTGAGACTTTTCTTGCCAAAGTTAATCTGATGGATTAAAGCTGAGATTAGAGAACTACCAAAAAAAGTCCGCACCATATCCCCAAAATCAATCCAGTGTAAGCAAACACATGATACAAACACAACCGAAAGTAACTTTTACCAAAAATTACGGTTTTAGAAAGGAATTAAATAAGCGAGTTGATGCTTATTTTCAGTCACAGAATATCTCCACTAGAGATAATCCCGCCATGTACATTAAGACAGCAGTTATTTTATCATGGGTGATCGCTGCTTGGACTTTTACTCTCTTCGGTCCGCCAGAAATATGGCTAAAAGTAATTAGCTGTGTGGTTTTAGGACTTGGTATTGCTGGTATTGGTTTTAGTGTCGGACATGATGCAAATCATGGTGGTTATTCTAGTCACAAAATGGTAAATAATATTTTGGGTTACACCTACGATATTATTGGTTTATCTAGTTTTTTGTGGAAATTTAGACATAATTTTCTGCACCATAAATATACTAATATCTTGGGTCATGATGTAGAAATACATGGTGATGGTTTAGTGCGAATGAGTCCTTATATGGAGCGTAAATGGTATCACTCATTTCAACACATAATCATTTGGTTTATATATACAATTATCCCCTTTTATTGGTCTTTGGCTGATGTTTATGTAATTACAGTTAAGCGCAAATATCATAACTATTCTATTCCTAAAGTTAAACCACTAGACTGGTTAGTTTTGTTCAGTGGTAAATTAATTTGGCTAGGACTTTTCTTGGGAATACCAATTGCTGTAGGATATACACCCATTCAGGCATTTGTAGGATTTAGTATTACTTACATGACCTATGGCTTGATAGCTTGTATTATTTTT
>PWQB01000039.1 GCA_003556955.1 Nostocaceae cyanobacterium CSSed10_463m | reverse complement strand
CTCATATTTTCGAGATTGGCAAGAAGTTCTAGTTGCTGCTAGTGATGGCACATTTGCCCGTGATATTCGCCTGACTCAATCCGTAGGATTTAACCTATTGTGTGCAGATGGCGCGAATCGCACCTCTATCGGTGAACGTGCGGGAAATACCAGTTATGCTAACTTCCTGAGAACTTGGGATTATCGCGAAGCATCCGAGAAAATTGCCGAATCTGCCGGAAAAATGCTTTATGCAGATTATGTGGATTCAGGTACTTACCCAATTATCATGGCTAATCACTTCGGTGGGGTCATCTTCCACGAAGCCTGCGGACATCTTTTAGAAACTACGCAAATTGAACGGAAGACCACACCCTTTGCTGACAAAAAAGGCGAAAAAATTGCCCATGAAAGTCTCACAGCCTGGGATGAAGGACGGGCAGAAAATGCCTTTGGGACTATTGACATGGACGACGAAGGTATGCCAGCGCAAAGAACCCTATTAATTGAAAAAGGTGTTCTGAAAAACTTTTTAGCAGATAGAACAGGTTCTTCCCGCACCGGACACACCAGAACCGGAAGTGGTCGCCGCCAAGGTTATACCTTTGCTGCTGCTAGTCGGATGCGTAATACTTATATTGCGCCTGGCAAATACACAACAGAAGATTTATTTAACTCTGTTGATAAAGGCATTTACTGTAAAAAAATGGGTGGCGGTAGTGTTGGTGCTACAGGTCAATTTAACTTTGGTGTTGATGAAGCTTATTTAATTGAAAATGGCAAAATCACAAAACCATTAAAAGGAGCCATTCTCATTGGTGAAGCCAAGGAAATCATGAATAAAATTTCTATGTGTTCCCAAGATTTGGAACTTGCACCAGGCTTTTGCGGTTCCGTTAGTGGCAGTATCTACACCACAGTGGGACAACCCCATATCAAAGTTGATTCTATCACCGTTGGCGGCAGATAAAGAATTTGGCGTTGCTGAATTTGAATATGAAATACCCAAATTACATTTCTTTCATTCTTATTCTTTGCGTCTTTGCGCCTAACGCACTTCGTGCTAGAGCTTACAGCACGCTACGCGAACGCTTCGCTGATGCGTGAAACTTAATATTTTCACTCAGCAACACCACCATTTACTGGTAGTCATAATTAATGGTGGGTTACGCTATCGCTAACCCACCCTACAAATACAAAATCTAAAATCCAAAATTGACCATGCCGAATATTAATGAAATTGCTAATAATGCCAAGGAAAATGCTAGTAAACTTGGGATTAAAAAGTTTGACATTTATGGCTCGACTATCGATGAAACGAGTGTTCAAGTAGACCAAGGTGAGCCAAAACAAGTTAAAGCCTCAAACCGTTCTGGGGTAACTGTGCGGGTCTGGAATGACCAGAACACAATGGGTGTTACCAGCACCACAGATGTAGATCCCAAAGGACTAGAATTAGCTTTGAAAACTGCCTACGAAGCTAGTTTTTTTGGTGTCAAAGAAAATGTCCCTGATTTTAGCCCCGAAGCAACTGTTCCTATTCCCAGCACACATCAGGAAAAAGCATCCCAAGCACCTGTAGCTGAGTTGATAAATAGTCTAGTTTTAGCCGAAAAAGAACTGTTAGCAGCTCATCAGGCAATTAAGGGTGTACCCTATAATGGTTTAGCCCAAAGAGACATTGACAGATTCTATCTTAATAGTGATGGTGCAACTAGAATGGAATCTCATTCTTTGGC
Organism: Nostocaceae cyanobacterium CSSed10_463m; assembly: GCA_003556955.1. The sequence goes on along the minus strand of PWQB01000039.1, from coordinate 1,452 downwards.
ATCAATTTATCTTTACAGCAAAACTGAAGAAGATGGTAAAAAACCTCGCAGTGGTAGCGCTTTTAGGATTGAACGCAGTTTAAATCATTTAGATATCAATGGTTGTATCAAAGAAACAGCCGAGAAAACTATCAGTCACTTGAATTATGAAAAAATTAAGTCTGGTAAGTATCGAGTTGTTTTCTCTCCTGATGCTTTTTTAAGTTTATTAGGTGCGTTTTCTAACTTGTTTAATGCTCAAAGCATTCTGGATAACCAAAGTTTATCAAAACCTGATGATTTAGGTAAGCAAATTGCTTCACCTCTGCTATCAGTTTATGATGATGCACTGCACCCAGCTAATATTGGAGCAGAAAGCTTTGATGGTGAAGGAACTCCGACACGTCAAATTTCGCTGATTGAAAATGGTGTTTTAAAAAGTTTTCTTCACAGTGCTGGGACTGCGAAAAGAATGAATACTCAGCCTACAGGTAACGCCAGTATTGGTGCAAAAGTTAGCGTCAGTCCTAACTTTTATCATGTGTTTGCAGCTACATCACCTGAACAGGCTTTGAGCTTAGACACTGCGGAAAATGTGATTTTAATTGATGATTTGCAAGCGCTCCATGCAGGAGTGAAATCTTTACAAGGTTCTTTTTCTCTACCTTTTGATGGCTGGCTAGTTAACAAAGGTGTGAGAACGAGTATTGAATCAGCAACTGTGGCTGGCGATTTCTTGGAACTCCTGAAGTCGATAGTGTATGTAGAAAAAGAAGTAGAGCTTACCCCTGGCGGAGGTTGTCCTAGAATTTGGGTTGACCAACTTTCCATTACTGGTGACTAAAAGTTTAGAAGTTAGGAGTTATTATTTAACTCTTAACTTTTATTCTTCGCCACCAATACCAAGATTAATATCAAAACCGTCAGCACCACTGATATTAGTACCAATCATGACTGCACCATTTACTTGAGCATTATATAAGTTGGCATCGCTCAAATCGGCATTGGTTAAATTTGCGTAATCAAAGGTAGTACCATTGGCAAAGGCATCTGTGAGATCAGCAGAATGCAAGTTAGCACCTGTTAAATCTGCACCTTTGAGATTAGCGTGTTCTAAGTTAGCACCTGTTAAATTAGCATATCTCAAGTCAACACCTATAAGGTGAGCGCCTTTGAGGTTAGCGTTTGTTAAATCGCAACCATAACATTCTCTGGTTTCTAATAATTGTTGTTTGGGAGTAAGTTGTTCTGTAGCAGAAATAGGCGTAGCTAAAGATAGCGTACTGAGTAACGCTGCTGCGGTCAAAAATATTGTTTTCATAATTGATTTACCTTTTATTCTTCTGTGAAGTTATTGATTTAACTAACTTCCATGACTTAAATTATGCAAGATTATCAGTATTATGTCCTCTGGCTACAGGAGGAATTTACGGGGTTAAAAAATGAATTAAGTTCTTACTAACATGGGCGACT
>PWQB01000633.1 GCA_003556955.1 Nostocaceae cyanobacterium CSSed10_463m | reverse complement strand
CTAGGAGTAGCAACACTAAACTCACCATAGTGATGCCAATTATATAGTGCAGCGATCGCACTTGCTTACGTCCACTGAACAACCAAGGGAAACTAGGTAAATCCGGCGCAGTTCTTCCCCGAAACATCAAAATACCCGTAAGTGCTAGCAGCAAATAAGCCAGCACAGACAATCCCATCGACCAAGCGGCGATTTTCCACAACCAAATAAAAGAAGGCAAATTCATAAAACTGATTGTAAACCGGAACGGGAAAAGATGGGAGTTGAACAATGACCAATGACCAATGACCAATGACTAATGACTAATAACTAAATAAAAAGGGTTGCTGAATTTTGCAACCCTGAGATTATAGAGAAAAATTGTTTTTTTAATCAATGGATTATCAGCCTGCAATTTTTAAGGGTTTTGTTGTATTTTCAATTTTTGTATTAATTGACTGCACCATTGGCTTTGTACTGATAGTATCGATGCCTATTGAGTCTGTATGAAACTCACTACTGCTAGGCTCGTTAATCGCAAGGCGATCGCACGCAATTGTATCAGACAAAATTGCACTGGCCATCATTCCCGTATGAATCTCCATTTGCGCTTCTACTGGAGCTTCAAAAACTAGGCGCTGTCCTGGAAAAACCACTCTTTCAAAGTACCAGTTGGCAATATTGCAGATGCGAGCTATCTGAATTTTACTCGTAGCATTAACGTAACAACAAAGAAGATTCCCGGATTGCTCAGGTGGTAGAGGATCTAATATTTGAGCCATAACTGCGGAGGAGCTTTACGCCACAATTTTACATTACACCAACTAAACTAACATTGCCTGATCCCCAGATGCTGTAACTCCGACTACCAACTGAAAATTTCTACGCTATTTCTATCTAAATATATGTTAACTATATGTTCAAGTTATGAAATTTTCACCAAAAAGTGTATATCAGCGAAAATAATATACTACGCTAGGGGGATTGGAAATTTTTCTTGCAGAATAAAAGCATCAGATGTCGCCACCATCAAATGAACTCTGGTACTTATCCCCTGACACCTCCTCAACTCTAAGGTAAGGGTTGTTTTTTGCATCTATCCTCAGACCCAATACTGTTCGGTTAAGCAAATTCGTGAGCCGAAAACCCTTGTAGAGACGTTCCATGGAACGTCTCTACATCCCTTAAACGAAAGGTATTGTCCTCAGACTTACAGGCAGAGTTGATCGCTTAATAGCCAAACTCAATGCTATGGTAAAGATATATGACAATTCTCCTCATAAAATTTATCTATTTCGTCTGATGCAGCACAAATTCAACTATTCCCACAATTGTTAACCCAGGCTCACCTAATCTAGCACTGGGCAGAAATGCCAATCATAATTGTGAAAAACACAGCACACTAAAACAAACAGTTTTAAAATGCGTAACTCTCTATATATTTCATAAAGAACTGCAAGATGGAAACTCAACAATCCATGACGGAAAATCGCATCCTCTATGTTCGCCTTCCTTGTAACCCCATATTTCCCATTGGGGTGGTCTATCTTTCAGATCACGTCCATAAGCTGTTTCCCGGCATAGCACAACGAATATTTGATTTGGGAACAGTACCACCTTTAGATTACGCCTCCGCCCTAGATAGCTGTATCGACGAATTTAAACCCACACTCCTAGTATTTTCTTGGCGTGACATTCAAATTTATGCCCCAGTAGGCGGACGTGGTGGTAATCCTCTACAAAACGCTTTTGAATTTTATTACGCCAAGAATCCCTTGATTAAGTTACGTGGGGCATTAGGCGGATTGAGAATTTTTATCGCCTACTATGTGGAATTGTGGCGCAACCAGGGATTAATCAAACGCGGTTTACGACGCGCCCAGAAATATCATACTCAAGCCCGTGCCGTTGTCGGTGGTGGTGCAGTCAGCGTATTTTATGAACAGCTGGGTAAAACTTTACCCCCAGGAACAATTATTTCTGTGGGTGAAGGTGAAACTCTTCTAGAGAAACTCCTAAGTGGTCGAGAAATTCAAGATGAACGTTGCTATGTAGCCGGAGAAACTCAACCACGGCAACGAATGATTCATGAACAACCCACCCCCCTAGAAAAAACTGCTTGTAACTACGACTATATAGAAAGCATCTGGCCAGAATTTAACTATTACCTGCAAGAACAAGACTTTTATATAGGCGTACAAACTAAACGTGGCTGTCCCCATAACTGTTGTTATTGTGTTTATACCGTCGTTGAAGGCAAACAAGTACGCATTAACCCAGCAGACGAAGTAGTTGCCGAAATCCGCCAATTATACAATCGTGGCATTCGCAATTTCTGGTTTACTGATGCTCAATTTATCCCCGCACGTAAATTTATTGACGATGCTGTAGAACTTTTACAAAAAATTGTCGATTCTGGGATGACAGATATCCACTGGGCAGCATACATCAGAGCCGACAACCTGACACCAGAGTTGTGTGATTTGATGGCCAAAACTGGAATGAACTACTTTGAAATCGGGATTACCAGTGGTTCTCAGGAACTGGTGCGGAAAATGCGGATGGGTTACAACTTACGCACAGTCTTACAAAACTGTCGTGACTTAAAAACTGCTGGCTTTAACGATGTGGTTTCCGTCAACTACTCCTTTAACGTCATTGACGAACGTCCCGAAACCATTCGCCAAACTATCGCCTACCACCGGGAATTAGAACGGATTTTTGGCGCTGATAAAGTGGAACCTGCCATTTTCTTTATTGGACTGCAACCCCATACCCACTTAGAAGAATATGCCTTTAAAGAAGGTATCCTCAAACCAGGGTATAATCCCATGAGCTTGATGCCGTGGACAGCTAAAAAACTTCTCTGGAATCCTGAACCCCTTGGTTCCTTCTTTGGAGAAGTCTGCTTACAAGCTTGGCAACAAAACCCTAATGACTTCGGACGGGAAGTGATGAAAATCCTAGAAGAAAAGTTGGGTTGTGCTGAGTTAGAAGAAGCACTTTCTGCACCCATAGAAAAGCCAGAAAAACAGTTGGCTGGCATATCATAAAGAAGCAGGGGAGCAGGGTGCAGGGTGCAGCTCACAAGGGTAGGTTTTTAATGTTATCTGTGAAGGCAAGACTTGGAAGACAAGGAGGGAAAGTAGACAAGGTAGATTTTATACGGGCGATAGTCTTTTGACGGATTGTT
>PWQB01000551.1 GCA_003556955.1 Nostocaceae cyanobacterium CSSed10_463m | reverse complement strand
GCTCACAAAGGTGATGGCTTTTTTAATTTGCTGAGAAAGTTGCTGCTGAGTTTTGATGCGATCGTTGATTAGCAGTTGAACACCGTTGTATTGGTGGAGACGCAAGAAATTTAATAAGCTCTCCAGCAATTGTTTTGAGTCTTGGAAGATTTTGCTGGATAGATAGCGGTTGAGGAATTGTACCCCTTTACCAATGTTTTTCGGGTCGCGGATAATTGGGGTGTAGTCATAAAAGGGACCGAAATCTAGTTCTAGCAAATCACCTTCTTGGGGATGATGTTTATTCACGAAGCGATCGCGTAAATCTAGTAATTCCTCTACTGTCATTGGCTCAACGTTCAAATCTTCTGTGAGCCGATAAACTTCTTGACTAGCAATTTTAGGACGAATGATAAAACACAAATTGGAATCTTCTTGAATAATCTCCTGAGTATAATAAATTAATTTGCCTAAGCGGGAAGAGGCCGCAGAAGTTTCTGATTTGTCGGACTTGGAGCAATAATCAATAAATACATTCAAGATGTCGTTACGCAGCAAGTAATTTTTTTCTTCCTGGCGTAACTGGCTCAGGAAAGAACGCAAATCGCTTCTTTCTTCGCTATCCAGGATTGCTTGGATCAATTCAGACATGGTAACCCCTAACTTTAAATTTGCATTTTTGGCTTCCAGGACAGAGATAACACCTAACCCTATGTCTGATCAAATATAAACACAAATAAACACAGACAAATTCTCTATCTGTGTTCCTGAGATCATCTGTAATCAGGGTGCGTAATTCGTGTTTCCCTTTAGTTTAGAATATATGCTACTCAGTATTTTTTCACTCTAACTAGGGAAGGACAATTTCTCTTCCTCTTGATACAAGCTATGTATATCATGACTCTCGCCTTGACATACTCACCGTCCTAGAGGTCAATGATTCTTGACGGCGCACAGAATTTTAGAGACGTTCCACCGCACAGAATTTTAGAGACGTTCCGCCGCACAGAATTTTAGAGACGTTCCGCCGGAACGTCTCTACAAAATTTTATAGTTACATAAAGTATTTTAAATAAAATAGGGCGAACGATGGGACTCGAACCCACGAATGGTGGTACCACAAACCACTGCCTTAACCACTTGGCTACGCTCGCCATTCGATATTCTTGATTATAGCACCTTGATCATAAATAAGCAAGATTTTTTTTTCAAGGAACGGATTTTGTGAATTTAGAGTCTTTAGACTCCAATAACTACAGATAATTAAAGCTAGAACAAATGAAAGCACTTACTATTATAGCCTGTTCGGGAGCAGTAGGAATAGCAGCCCTGGGGGTGGCAATGGCGACAACCAATCCTTCTCAGGTTGAATACGAAGAGTATGCAGCACAACGGCTGACAGAATATCTCAAAAACGACATTTGCAAAAAAACCACAAATTTCCTAGAAAATTTCATTAAGTCTCAATGCGAAACTTTGGTAGATCAAGCCACTCCCCAAATGCGGGAAATCTTGGGACGGAGTACAGAACAGCAAAATTTCGTGATTTTCAGTATTTACAGGACGAATTTAAATATGAGTTCCTTGATACCGATTTACAAATTTGAAACCGTGGGAGCATTTAATAACTTTTATACCTACACAGCCAAGCAGCAATAAGCCAAAATGGGGAATACTAATCGGTAAGCCCAATCAAAGCTTCGCCTTGTGATGAAACTCTGTCCAAATGTTAGCTGTCTATATTCGCAAAATCCCGATACGGATCTAGTTTGTATCAAATGTGGTGAAAAACTTTTGCTTCAAGACCGTTATCACTTCCTGCGGTGTCTTGGAAGTGGTGGCTTTGGCAAAACTTATTTAGCTGTGGATGAACACCTCCCCTCCAAACTCAAGTGTGTCATCAAACAACTCTGCTTTCCAGAGTCGGACAGGGAAAGCTTTGACAAAGCAGTAGAATTATTTCGCCAAGAAGCAGTGAGTCTGAATAAATTGCAGCATCCCCAAATACCTAAGTTATTAGGGTACTTTGAACAGGAGCATCAACTGTATTTGGTGCAGGAATTGATTGTGGGAGAAACCCTAGAGCAGGAATTTCAAGCACAAGGAGTGAAAAACGAATCCCAAATTGGGGAATTACTCCAAAATTTATTACCAGTGCTGCAATTTATTCATGACCGAAAAGTGATTCATCGGGATATTAAGCCAGCAAATATCATGCGTCGTCTACCCCAAGGGGATTTGGTGTTAATTGACTTCGGGGTTGCTAAACACGTCACCGCTACAGCATTGTCCAAGACAGGGACAACCATCGGTAGCCCAGAATATATTGCGCCTGAACAAACACGAGGAAAAGCCTTACCAGCCAGTGATCTTTACAGTTTGGGTGTCACCTGTATTCACTTACTGACTGGGATTCCTCCCTTTGATTTGTTTGATGTCATGAGCGATCGCTGGGTATGGCGTGACTATATATTAAGTGAAAATAAGGTAAGCCATGCCTTCGGTCAAGTTCTGGATAAAATGCTGCACCATTCCCTTCCTCAACGTTATCAATCTGCCGATGAAGTTCTGCAAGCCCTGAATATAGCCACATTACAGCTAGATAATTCCCAGGTAGAACTTGATTACAGCCGATTACGCGATTTACTAACTTTACGCCAATGGGAACAAGCAGACAAAGAAACTTGGGCGCTGATGTGTGAAGCACTCTCGAAGCCAATTGGTAGCTATATTTTTTGTAATGATTTAAAAAAACTGCCAAATGAGATTTTACAAACAATTGACCAATTATGGTTGAAGTATAGCAACGGGCGTTTTGGCTTTAGCGTCCAGAAGCAAATTTACGAAAATTTTGACGGTGACTATGGCAAGTTTGCTGCTGCGATTAGCTGGAATTTTTATTACTCCAACTCTATTCCAGAATTCTTTTTTATTTGGTTTGCTCCCAAAGGATATTTCCCTTCCAGGATTTGGGCTGGTGGGACTCAAGTTTGGCAACACACTCAGGTTTTAGTTTCCAAGTTATAGAAAAGTGCTGAGTGCTGAGTGCTGAGTAAATAGTTTAGTGAGGCGCAAGAACCCCACCCCCAACCCCCTCCCTCACAAGGGTAGGTTTTTAATGTTATCTGTGAAGGCAAGACTTGGAAGACAAGGAGGGAAAGTAGACAAGGTAGATTTTATACGGGCGATAGTCTT
>PWQB01000343.1 GCA_003556955.1 Nostocaceae cyanobacterium CSSed10_463m | reverse complement strand
TGGCAGCATTGCATCCAGATGATGTGGAAAACGTAGGTCAAATGTGGGCAAATGCTTTAAATCATGGGAATTTATATGAAAATGAAACCCGCTTCCAACGAGCTGCTGATGGTTGCTATCGCTGGCAGTTAGTGCGAGGCTTACCACTGAAAGATGAGCAAGGTCTTGTAGTTAAGTGGTTTGGCACTTGTACAGATATCCACGAACAAAAACAAATACTTCAAGAACGGGCGAAGCTGCTGGAATTAGAACAAACTGCACGAGCTAAAGCAGAAACAGCTAATCGCATTAAAGATGAATTTTTGGCCATACTTTCTCATGAGTTACGCACCCCACTAAATGCAATTCTGGGATGGTCTAAATTATTGCAAACTCGGAGTTTTGATCAAGGAAAAAAATTACAAGCACTAGCCACAATTGAGCGTAATGCTAAATTACAGGTTCAACTAATTGAGGATTTGTTGGATACTTCCAGAATTTTGCAGGGCAAATTAACTCTAGAGATTACTAATATAAATTTGGCATCTATAGTATTGTCTGCATTAGACACCATGCGGTTAGCATTAGAAACCAAGTCTATTCAGTTGAATACCATTTTAGAACCGAATGTGGGTGTAATTTTGGGTGATGTGACTCGCTTGCAGCAAGTGGTGTGGAATCTTCTTGCTAATGCGATCAAATTTACACCCAGGGGCGGAACAATAGAAGTAAAACTCAGGCAGACTGATGGTTATGCTCAAATTATAGTTAGTGACACAGGTAAGGGAATTAATCCTGATTTTTTGCCTTATGTGTTTGATTCCTTTCAACAGGCAGATAGCAGTTCTATCAGAAAATTTGGCGGTTTAGGACTGGGACTGGCAATTGTCCGTCATATTGTGGAGATGCATGGCGGTATGGTCAAAGCAGAAAGTGCCGGTGAGGAACAAGGGGCAACTTTTACTATTAGTTTACCCCTGCCTCCAGATGACAGCCCAAGTATGGCAGAATCAGCAAATCCGCCTGAAGATTTAGGATTAAACTCCTGTGTTCTGGCTGGTATCCAAGTTTTAATTGTTGAAGATGATGCTGATTCTAGAGAATTTGTGGCTTTTGTATTAGAACAAGAGGGGGCTAAAATCATCCCAGTCTCTTCGGCTTCTGCCGCCTTGGAAGTCTTAACACAGACAAAACCAGATATTTTGGTCAGCGATATTAGTATGCCCGATATGGATGGCTATATGCTCATAGGTCAAGTGAGAAACTTGAGAGCCGAAGTCGGTGGAGAAATTCCGGCGATCGCCTTAACGGCTTATGCTAGAGATGATGATCGGCAACAAGCCCTAAAAGCAGGGTATCAAATGCACTTATCTAAGCCCGTAAACACGGAAAAATTAATTGCTGCGATTTTGAAACTTGTGGCTACAGGAGTATAATTCGTAATTCGTAATGCCTCCTGCGGAGGAGCTTCGCTAACGTAATTCGTAGTTCGTAATTTGGACAATACACGGGTTTGATTGTTTTGGAATGGGTATCTTAGTTCTGGTATCGTGTAAAATTTATTTACAGCATACAAATATAGGATTGTCAGGAGTAATTGAGTGCCAAGACTAATAACATTGTTATTATTGACAATCTTCTTATTGATAAATAATTTTACTTCGCCCGCGATCGCAGCAGATAAAAATAATGGCGCAGAAATTTTTAGTGTTCATTGTGCAGGGTGTCACATTAATGGCGGTAACATTGTTCGACGGGGGAAAAACTTAAAAAAGCCAGCCTTGGAAAGATACAAGATGAACACTATAGAAGCAGTTACAGCTATAGTTAGCAATGGTAAAAATAATATGTCAGCATACAAAGAACGCCTGACTCCAGAGCAAATTCAAGCAGTTGCGGCTTATGTTCTTGAACAAGCTCAAAGCGGTTGGCGATAATTAAACATTAAAATAGAAGGCAATGCCAAAATATTTAGTTTTGAACTAAATGTCAAGGATACAGCACTTCCCGGTGTTATGAGGTACAAGAACCCCACCCCCAACCCCCTCCCCGCAAGCGATGAGGGGGCTAAGATGTACCTTATATAATTGGAAATCGCTGTATGCAGGTCAGGGTTTTAGGCGATCGCGTTGCTTTCTCCTAACCTAAATGCCTTTAATATGGAATTATGCTGAGGTAGAATTAGTTAAGCTGTTACGCATTTACTTTTTTGTCAAAAAACGTTATTGAAATCGAGTCTCTTTGATAATTCAGGTTACACAAAACTAGGCGTTTTCACTACTTTCATAAGAACAACAATTTCCTGGTCCAACAGACAGTACATTACCATCTGGTGTGTAGAGAAACCAATGATTGTAGTTCTCAGAGTAAATTGCAAAAAGTCTTAGGAATACCTGATGTTCAAAGGCAAAAACTACATCCCAGGCAGGAGGTATCAGATCAATAGACTGTAATGTTAGATTTTCTAAGCGATGAACGGCAACTTCCAGTTTATTTCTCTCATCTTCTGAGGCCGCTAGAATTTTATCTCCTTCTTCCAGTCGCCATGCACAGTTATATAGCCATAAATGCCATTCTCCATGAATTTTTTGCTGTTCGTTATTGGATGGTAATGGCTGACCAAATTCTATAGTCAGAAAGCTGCCATATCCTAGAGAAACCCCCCATGCTTTTTGTCCTAATAACTGATTAACTTTTGCTTGTATTTCTGGCATATTCATATTCACAACCCGCCAATTTAATTAACTTTGGGCTATAGTCTTGAGTTGGACTATTAATCCCTTAATTTGGGGACTTAACATGGGGAAAATATCTGACAACTTAGTTAGCACTTCACTAATACAAAAAGAACTTTCAGGAAGATATGAAGGCTGTTTGCGATCTATTAAGTCTGCCAAAATATTGAGGAGTGCTGTTGCCATATCTTCATCAGCGTTCTCCAACAAATCCAAGAAAAGATGAATATCTTCCTTTGCACCCAATCGGTATCTAGCTCCTAAAAGTTCAGCTTTCACCCTGAGAGAATTTTCTGATTTAATGTATGCTGCCAATTTTGGCAAAAGCGTTGGTGTACCTAATAGTCCGATAGAATTAGCTGCATAGGATCGAACAGATTCATCAGCATCTACCAATGCTGCAAAGATTGCGGCTATTGCTTCCTCTTGTCCCAAGTCACCAAGAGTTTCTGCAGCTGAAGC
>PWQB01000672.1 GCA_003556955.1 Nostocaceae cyanobacterium CSSed10_463m | reverse complement strand
TGGCTTTTTTCTTAGCTGCACTAAACTTCTTGGATTTCTTGCGGTTAGCACGGTTTAACTGTTTTTCTGACTTACGGTAGAACTGGGGTGAAGGTTCTACATTGCCTTTGTTATCAGCAATAAAGTATTTCAATCCCAAATCAATGCCAACTATTTGGTTCGTGGGTTGTTTTTCCACTCTCACATCAACATTAACCGCAAATTGAGCATAATATCCATCAGCACGACGCACCAAACGGACACGCTTAATTTGTTTGATATTGTAGTAATTAAGGTCGTAAGTCCCTTTTAGCTTGAGAGTGCCAATACCTTTCTTATCTGAGAAGGTTATGGCTTTTCGGTTTGGAGAAAGCTTCCATCCGGTTGATTTATATTCAACTGAACGACAATTTTTCTTGAACTTAGGGAAACCCTTTTTACCTTTAACTTTTTTCTTACAGTTATCGTAAAAACGAGCTATTGCACTCCAGGAACGTTCCGCAGCAGACTGCCTAGCCATTGAATTAAGTTCGTCAGCAAAGGGAAATTCAGCAGCAAGGACAGCACAGTATTTATTTAATGCGTACTTGTCAACTTTGTTGTCTTTGTTGTCTATCCAGTGGCGTAAACACTTGTTCTGGATGAATTGGCTAGTACGAATTGCTTCGTCTATCGCCTGATACTGCTTGTCCTTCCCCTTGACTTTGAACTCGTAAACAATCATGGAATCGACCAATTAACCACACTATTATGCTACCACAAAAAGCATAAATCCGTCCTTCTAGGGCGGGGTTTTAAACCCAGTTTTCCGATAAAAATTTTGGCTTATTGCGGTGGTAATATTGACATATTTTTCCACCAAAATACAAATACACCATATATATTTCTTCTCACCTGCTCATTCACTGCGACTGGTGCGACTCTGCGTGAGACTTCTAGAATCTTGTGCAGCCAGTGGAATCTCACTGTAATCAATTCAATATATTGTCATAGAATATACAATATAATTATTCTGTGAGTGCTGTTATCATTTCATTGTCCTAGATGGAGTTGAGACTGATGAAATCTCAAGATGATCACCATAAAGAAATAGAAGCACGGGAACGCAAATTGCGGGAACGAGAAGTGGAATTACGACTACGGGAAATGGAAGCTGATATTCACCTACCTGTACATAAAACAGTCAAGCATCAGCCAGAAAAGTCTCAAAAGTCGTGGATGAAAAAACTTGTTCTCGGTGGGAAATTATTTCTTCTCGGCGTTACAGCATTGGTCGCTGTGAGAATAGCCTCAGCAGTTGCGGGAATAGTCATCATCTCTGCATTGGTGTGGATATCTTACAAATTATTTTTTGATTCCAAAAACAATCGTCGTTAATAACAGGGTAATTGTGATGAGTCAACAACTTGATACAGATAAATTTATCAATGATTTAGAACGGGTTTCTCAAGTTCGCACCAAAATTTCTGGATGTCTGAGCCGAATGGCTGACACTATCGAAAAGGCTGAATTAGCTGGGGAATCGTCTTCAGGTAAACTCAGTTTAGAACGAGATGTTGAAGATATTACAGTAGCTAGTAAAAACCTTAAACAAGGTGTATTTCGCCTGTTGGTTTTAGGTGATATGAAACGGGGTAAAAGTACATTTTTGAATGCCTTGATTGGCGAAAATTTACTTCCCAGTGATGTTAATCCCTGTACGGCAGTTTTAACGGTTTTACGTTACGGGGCTGAGAAAACAGTCACGATTCATTTTAATGATGGCAAAAGTCCCCAAAAGCTAGATTTTCAAAGTTTTAAGTATAAATATACTATTGACCCAGCCGAAGCTAAAAAGCTAGAACAAGAGAAAAAACAGGCTTTTCCTGATGTTGACTATGCCGTGGTAGAGTATCCTTTACCATTGTTAGAAAAGGGGATTGAAATTGTTGATAGTCCAGGTTTAAATGATACAGAAGCCAGAAATGAATTGTCTTTAGGTTATGTGAATAATTGTCATGCAATTCTGTTTGTCATGCGAGCTTCTCAACCTTGTACTTTGGGTGAACGCAGGTATCTAGAAAATTATATTAAAGGTCGAGGATTGTCGGTTTTCTTTTTAATTAACGCTTGGGATCAGGTGCGAGAATCTTTAATTGATCCTGACGATGAAGAGGAGTTACAAGCCTCAGAAAACAGATTAAGGCAAGTATTTAAAGCAAATTTAGCCGAATATTGTACTGTTGATGGTCAGGATATTTACGAAGAACGGGTATTTGAAGTTTCATCAATTCAAGCATTGCGAAAACGACTGAAGAATCCCCAAGCCAATTTGGCGGGAACGGGTTTTGCCGAGTTTATGGGGTCACTGAACACTTTTCTTACCAGAGAACGTGCGATCGCCGAACTCCGTCAAGTTAGAACATTAGGTAGACAAGCCTGTAAGCATACTCAAGAAGCAATTGCAAGACGCATCCCATTACTTGATCAAGATGTCGATGAATTAAAAAAACGCTTAGATTCTGTGGAACCTGAGTTTAATAAACTGACTGGAATTAGAGATCAATTTCAGAAAGAAATTATAAATACCAGAGATACCCAAGCCCGAAAAATTTCGGAATCTTTCCGTGGTTATGTCTTAAATTTAGGTAACACTTTTGAAACCGATTTTTTACGCTATCAACCAGAATTAAATGTTTTAGATTTCCTCAGTAGCGGTAAACGAGAAGCATTTAACGAAGCATTGCAAAAAGCCTTTGAACAATATATTGCTGATAAAGCTGCGACTTGGACTTTAACTGCGGAAAAAGATATCAATGGCGCTTTTCAAGAATTGTCTCGCAGTGCTGCACAATATGGCGCGTCTTACAATCAAGTTACAGACCAAATTACCGAAAAACTCACCGGACAACCAGTGAAAGTAAATACGCATTCCACCCCAGAAGATGATAAATCACCAGGATGGGCAAAATGGGCAATGGGATTATTATCTTTATCGAGAGGAAACTTGGCTGGTGTCGCCTTAGCTGGTGCGGGATTTGATTGGAAAAATATTTTGTTAAACTATTTCACTGTCATTGGTGTTGGGGGAATACTCACGGCTGTTACAGGTATTTTTCTGGGTCCCATTGGCTTTGCTTTGCTAGGTTTAGGAGTAGGTTTTTTACAAGCAGACCAAGCCCGTAAGGAGTTAGTTAAAACTGCTAAAACTGAGTTAGTGAAATACC
>PWQB01000543.1 GCA_003556955.1 Nostocaceae cyanobacterium CSSed10_463m | reverse complement strand
GCCCCCCTTGAAAAGGGGGGAATTAGAATCAAAGTCCCCCTTCTTAAGGGGGATTTAGGGGGATCTAGAATGTTTTGCTACCAACAATAGGACTTTTCAAACATCCTCTCACTCCCAAGCTGTAAAGGTGGGTTACGACGGAAATATATTTTTAGTATTGTGCAGAGTTTTGTCGCCGTCTAACCCACCCTACTTTGTATTTTTGACAAACATCTCAACAGGTATTTATATGGAGACGCTTCAGTATTTTCTCCCTCAAGTATGGTTTGTAATTTTAGCTTTGTTCCTCTTGCTTTACGTAATGCTAGACGGATTTGATTTAGGGGTGGGGATATTATCTCTCACTTCTTCTGATGAGGAACGCCGGGGAATTTTAATGACCAGTTTGAGTAATATTTGGGATGCGAATGAAACATGGCTTGTTCTCTTAGGAGGTGGACTTTTTGGTGCATTTCCCTTAGCTTATGGCACAATTTTTACTGCGTTATATATTCCCCTCCTGATAATGGTATTTGGGTTTATTTTTCGGGGTGTAGCTTTTGAATTTAGAGAATTATCTAACCGCAAAATTTTCTGGAATTTCGCTTTTGGGGCGGGAAGTTTTACCGCCGCACTTGGTCAAGGTTTCGCTTTAGGGGCGGTACTCAAGGGAATTAATGTTGATGCAAGCGGACACTTTATTGGTACAACTTGGGACTGGTTGAGTATTCCCTCTGTGTTGGTGGCTTTAACGTTGATTCAAGGATATGTATTGATTGGCTCAACTTATCTTGTCTGGAAAACTACGGGAGAATTACAAGCTACTCATTTTAAAACTGCCAAAATTGCAGCTTGGACAACTTTAATCGGGGCTATTTTCATTACTATTACTACCCCAATCATTTATGAAACTGCTAGATCCCGGTTATTTCAACAACCTCTAGTTTATATCTTTGCTGTCATTCCTATATTAGGAGTGCTGCTAATTTGGCAACTTCTCAGAAGTCTTAACCGTGGAGAAGAAAGAGCGCCTTTTGTGTGGACAATTCTTTTGTTTGTGCTGACTTTTATAGGTTTAGGATTAATTGTTTTCCCATATATTATTCCTAATCAAATCACCATTTATCAGGCTGCTGCTGATCCGAGTTCGCTGGTAATCATGATTATTTTTATCGGCTTTCTGATTCCGGTGATGTTGTTTTACAACCTTTACCAGTACATTGTGTTTCGCGGTAAGGTGACTGGAGGACAATATGGCGAGTGAATAATTTTTGCGGAACCCCTCCCCTAACCCCTCCGGTGCAAGCAAGGAGGGGAATAAGATTGAAGCAGAAATCTTGTTTTTAGGACTGGAAACTATCTTTGGATGATAAGTAGCGTACCAAGGAGGGAAACCGAAATTTAAGAAGGTAGCGAAGCGATCGCCTGACCTCACAATACTCATCTACAATAGAAATAGAATTGTTGAGATTTGTATAGTTAGTGGTTAAGCTGTCATGGCTCCTGCCGTTTTAATTGAAAATCTGCAAAAAAGCTACGGTAAAGTAGTCGCAGTTAAAGATGTATCCTTTCAAGTAGAACCAGGAGAAATCTTTGGTTTACTCGGCCCTAACGGTGCGGGAAAAACTACGACTCTGCGTGCTTTATGTACTCTGACTACACCGGATGCTGGTAAAATTGAAGTATCTGGTATATCTGTAATCGATAACCCCAGAATCGCCCGTCAAAAGCTGGGCTATGTGGCGCAAGAAGTCGCATTAGATAAGGTACTGACTGGAAAAGAACTACTGCAACTGCAAGCCGCCCTTTATCATATCCCCCGTGCTGTAGCAAAACAGCGTATTGATATGGTACTAGATTTGCTCGGTTTACAGGAATACGCTAATAAAAAATCTGGAACCTACTCCGGCGGTTTACGCAAGCGTTTAGACTTAGCAGCTGGTTTACTCCACGCCCCAGATGTTTTGGTGTTGGATGAGCCAACCGTGGGGCTTGACATAGATAGCCGCTTTGTGGTATGGGAATTTCTGCGACAACTACGCACCTCTGGTACAACAGTATTAATTACCAGCCATTATTTAGAAGAAATTGATGCTTTAGCGGATCGTGTGGCAATTATTGACCGTGGCGTAGTGATTGCGGCTGGTACACCTTCTCAATTAAAGGATAAAGTTGGAGGCGATCGCATCACTTTAAGAATCCGCGAATTTTCCCCCATTGAAGAAGCCGAAAAAGCCAAACACCTCTTGCAAGATTTACCATTTGTGCAAGAAATAATTATCAATAACGCTCAAGGTAATTCCCTCAATTTAGTAGTCACACCCCAAAGTGATGCCCTGATTAGCATACAGCAATCCCTAAACACCGTCGGCTTACCCACCTTTGGCATTGCCCAATCTCGCCCCAGCCTCGATGACGTTTACCTCGCCGCCACCGGACGCACCCTTCTGGATGCAGAACTTGCAGCAGTTAGCACCCGCGATCCCAAAGCCGAGAAAAAGCAAAACATGAGATAAACGCTTCCAAACCTGATAACTGATAACTGTCAACTGATAACTGATTATGAATGTTAGTCCTAAATCTGAAATGAATTGGCAGCAATTAGCATCACCAGAACTAGATGTAAATGCTGCACCCAGTTTTTTGGGTGACTTAGTACAAGAGACGCTGGCTTTAACTCGTCGCTTGTTTATTCAATTACAACGCCGTCCTTCTACCTTAGTGGCGGGAATTATTCAGCCTGTAATGTGGTTGGTGCTATTTGGTGCTTTATTCCAAAATGCCCCCAAAGGTTTGTTTGGAACTACAGGAAATTACGGTCAATTTTTAGCTGCTGGCGTAATTGTTTTTACAGCTTTTGCCGGAGCGCTGAATGCTGGTTTACCTGTGATGTTTGACCGGGAGTTTGGTTTTTTAAATCGTTTGCTGGTAGCACCTTTAGCATCGCGGTTTTCCATTGTCTTCGCTTCCGCCATCTTTATTATTAGCCAAAGTTTGTTACAAGCAGCCGTGATTGTGGCAGCAGCAGCCTTTCTAGGGGCAGGGCTACCGGATGCAGCAGGTTTAGGTGCGATCGCCTTAATTGTCTTTCTACTGGCATTGGGTGTAACCGCCATTTCTCTAGGTTTGGCTTTTACCTTACCTGGACATATTGAATTAATTGCTGTAATATTTGTAACTAACCTGCCTTTGTTATTTGCAAGTACCG
>PWQB01000075.1 GCA_003556955.1 Nostocaceae cyanobacterium CSSed10_463m | reverse complement strand
TCTACACCGTGGCGTTTCAAGCAATCTTGACAACCCTCTAGCAGCTTCCCGGTAACGAGGTCGTTGAATCGACCCACAACCACTGCTAAATGCAACGGTTCCGTTTGAGCAAAAGTTCCCTCAAAAACTGCCATAACTGCCTCTTAATCAACTATACTCTGACCAATATACATTTCTTCTTTCAATGCGGAAGAGCAGAAGAGTACAATTAATAGAACCATAGCTCTTCTGCTCATGTAGTGGCTATGCTATTTTTAGCAAATAGAGATTAGCGATCGCTTAAACCACGAAAAAGTTTAATATACCCACTAAAAGCACCAAAGCAATCCAGACTCCAGAACCAAGCCAGAGGAGTTTTTTCGATTCCACACAATTTTGCGGGGTAGCATAGGCAACAGGAACGCCAACTACCAAAACAAAAGATGTGAGAACTAAAGATATCAAAGCGAATTGAAATATTATCGTCATTTTTCCTTCTCTCAAACTAGCCAAATACTAAATCTAGAATATCTTAAAGGGCGACACGAAAGGTTTTGCCTTATTTGTTAACCTAGCAGAAATTGCGCCACTATAGTTATCAGTTAATTCTCAATAGATCAGTTGTCTGTACAGATGACCATTGACTATTCACCAAACAAGTGCTGAATACTTTCTTTCAACTTAAGTTTTCTTAATTCTTTTCTCTACCCAGCACTCTCCCCACTCAGCACTCAGTACTCATGTACGGGCGGGTTTACCAAGGATCTTGACGAACCACAGACTGACTGCTTGAACCCGCCCCTACCCACTCAGCACTCAGCACTCAGCACTCAGCACTCAGCACTTAATAAAAGCTATGGACTTAATTCTTTGTCACACCACCGCCGATTTTGACGCATTAGGAGCCGCAGTTGGGCTGACGTGTTTATTGCCAGGAAGTAAGATTGTCCTGAGTGGTGGCGCACATCCACCTGTAAAAGATTTTTTGGCACTACACCGCGATGAGTATCCCCTGATTGAAAGACGTGCAGTCAATCCTGACAAAATTCGTTCTATAACAGTTGTGGATACACAACAGCGCGATCGCCTGGGCAAAGCTGCCGAATGGTTAGATTTACCCAACATAGAAATCATAGTTTACGATCATCACATCAGTCAAGAGCTAAATATTCCCGCCACAAAATCCCATATTGAACCAGTGGGAGCCTGTACAACCTTAATGGTGGAACACCTGCAACAACAGCAAATTACCCTGACTTTATCTCAAGCTACAGTCATGGCTTTGGGTATTCATGTCGATACAGGCTCATTAACCTTTGACAGTGCCACACCCAGAGATGCTTTAGCTTTAGCTTGGTTAATGGCACAAGGCGTGAGTTCATCAGTAATTTCCACTTATCTTGACCCCGGTTTATCACCGCAATTACAGCAGCTATTAACGGAAGGTTTGGAAAACTTAGAATATTTTTCTTCACGTGGATATACTATTGGCTGGGTAACTTTAAAAACAGATGACTTTGTACCAGGATTATCAAGTTTAGCTTCGCAATTGGTAGAATTAACCGAAATTGATGCTTTACTACTGGCAAACGAATATACATACAAAGAAGATGAATCGCGTTTAACAATCATTGGCCGAAGCCAAATTCCTAGTGTAAATCTCAACCTCTTATTTCAAATATTCGGTGGTGGTGGACATTCTCAAGCAGCTTCCTTAAATTTACGCCAAGTAAATCCACAGGAAACATTACAACAACTCCTAGACGGCATCAAAACCTCAATTCCTCATCCTCCCACAGCCAGAGATTTGATGTCTTCCCCCGTCCGCACCATTCGCCCCGAAACCACAATTTCCCAAGCCCAAAGTATCTTATTACGCTATGGACACTCTGGTTTATCTGTAGTCGATACTGAAAGAAAACTGGTAGGAATTATTTCCCGACGGGATATAGATATTGCTCTACATCACGGATTTAGTCATGCGCCAGTCAAAGGCTACATGGCGACTAAAGTTAAAACAATTACACCAGATACCATCCTGCCCCAAATCGAATCCCTGATGGTAACTTATGATATTGGACGCTTACCAGTATTAGAAAACGGGCAATTAGTGGGAATTGTCACCCGCACAGATGTCTTGCGGCAATTACATCAATCCGATGAAGACAACAAATTCAAAATTCAAAATTCAAAATTCAAAATAAATTTTAATACAGAGTTAAAAAATCGCCTTGCGCCACAACTATGGCAATTACTCACCGTAGCATCCCAAGCAGCCGAAAAACGCGGTTGGCATCTTTACTTAGTCGGGGGTGCGGTGCGAGACTTGCTGTTAGCTGAATCAGCCGCAGGGTCATTAATGATTACAGATATTGACCTTGTAGTTGATGGCTTTCACCAAGCAGCAGATGTGGGTGCTGGGGTAGAACTAGCAAAAGCACTGCAAGAAATTTATCCAGGGGCGCGGTTAGAAATTCATGGGGCTTTTCAAACTGCGGCTTTATTGTGGCACAAAGACCCAGAATTAGATTCTTTATGGATGGATATTGCGACAGCTAGAACAGAATTTTATCCTTACCCAGCCGCAAACCCGGAAGTTGAAGCTAGTTCCATTCGTCAAGACTTGTATCGGCGTGACTTTAGCATTAACGCCCTCGCCTTGCGCCTGACTTCTCCTCGTCCTGGGGAATTACTCGATTTTTTTGGCGGTTTAATAGATTTACAAGCCAAGCAAATTCGGGTATTACATCCCAACAGTTTTATTGAAGATCCTACCCGCATTTATCGTGGTGTACGCTTTGCTGTGCGCTTTGGCTTTGAAATCGAAGCACAAACCGAAGAGTTTATCCACTATGCCATCAATAGCGGCGTTTACGATCGCACTGCCCAAACAAATATTAAAACCCCAGCCTTACAAACTCGACTCAAAGCCGAATTAAAATACATCCTCCAAACCCCCTATTGGACATCAGCGTTACAACTACTGAATAAATTAGGCGCGTTGCAGTGTATTCATCCTACCCTGAAACTAGATGAAGCACTTTTGCAGCAATTGCGATTATTAGAACGCTGTTTACGACGATTTGACCCTGAACAAACCCTCACCCACTGGGAAATGCGCCTAGAAGCGTTAATTGCTCATTTAGAACCGCAGTATCGGGAGAAAGTAGCCAAAAATCTGCATTTACCAGAGGATGGTATTAAACGCTTGGAAAATTTTGCT
>PWQB01000327.1 GCA_003556955.1 Nostocaceae cyanobacterium CSSed10_463m | reverse complement strand
GCTGAGGAATCGGCGGAGTTTTCACACTCTCAACCGTTGGTGCTGGTTGAGAAACCGTTGGTTGGGGTGGCTGAGGAACAGACGGAGTTTTCACACTTTCAACCGTTGGTGCTGGTGGAGTTACCGTTGGCTGCTGTTGTTGAGGCGCTACAGCAGGCTGGGAAAATGTCGGCTCAATTTTTACTGGTGTTATTGGTGTGACTCTACTCGTAACAATCTTGGTAGGTTCGGGTATTTTAATTTTTTCAGGAATTATTTCCGGTGGTTTTTCTGGTTTTTCTTCTGGTGGGTCTACCGGATCTAAAATTACTAACTCTATTGGGTCGTATTGTTCTTTCGGCACTCTCACCAACAAACTACCTATACCCGAAGCTAGTACGCCGATGTGTAGCGTTAACGAACCAATCAGACTGTACATCAAGAAAGTCTTGAGAGCTTTAACTTCTTGGGAACGATGTTCGATAGTAATGCCGGAAAAGCTCATAGTCTATTGATACCTATTCTCACTTATCTAGCCATATTAAAACGCACAGACTGAAAATATCAAGTAAAAATTGAAAATTCTTTCAGTAATCCTACGAAAACCTGTTTTAGCCCACACTTCCCAGTCTATTCCTGAGCATCAGGCTTGTGTGTCTATAGATTGTTTAGTTTAAGTTATTTGTTATGTCAGGTAATATAGATAAAAATTATTCTTTTTTATAGACTGAGATTTTATTTTAATTCTTCGCTAAATAGTATCAAGGTATCAAGTATTTTGATTCACACTAAATCTGCCAGAAAAACTGTATATTAAATCACAAATTAACTATTTTCAGAATATTCAATTATTCAGTCAGAAAATATACTATACATACTTGTAAAATCTCCCTTCTCCTTACCAAAGCTGCTGTGTACATACAAGTATAAAAACGTTTATTTGCATAATGTGCGTTAACCCATGCCATGTTGACACATTAATATCTTTGGTATGCGTTATTTGTTTTAAGATAAGAATATAGAAGCACTTTCAATTTCAATAGTAAACTTGAGTAGTTTATCTAGTGGTTAATAGCTGGTTATAAAAAATTAGCACCACAAAAATCTGTCTTTGAAGTAGGCTTGTAGCATCTCAACGCTTTTAATATTTTTATGACTTCCTTGATTCGCTTCTTGATGTGCGCCCCTGACCACTACGATGTAGACTATGTAATTAATCCCTGGATGGAAGGGAATATTCACAAGTCTTCGCGCGATCGCGCCGTAGAACAGTGGGAAAAACTCTACCACATCCTCAAACAACACGCCATTGTCGATTTAGTAGCGCCCCAGATTGGTTGGCCTGACATGGTGTTTACCGCCAACGCTGGTTTAGTATTGGGACAAAATGTTGTCCTGAGTCGATTTCTCCACAAAGAACGTCAGGGAGAAGAACCTTTCTTCCAAAACTGGTTTGAGGAAAACGGTTACACGGTGAATTTACTCCCGAAAGACTTACCCTTTGAAGGTGCTGGAGATGCACTTTTAGATCGGGAAGGACGTTGGTTATGGGCTGGATATGGTTTTCGCTCAGAATTAGATGCTCATCCTTACTTAGCTAAATGGCTAGATATTGAGGTGCTGTCTCTACGATTAATTGATGAGCGCTTCTATAACTTAGATACCTGCTTCTGTCCTTTGGCTAACGGCTATTTATTGTATTATCCCGGCGCTTTTGATGCTTATTCTAACCGTTTAATAGAAATGCGAGTTGCGCCAGAAAAGCGCATTGAAATTACCGAAGCTGATGCGGTCAACTTCGCCTGTAATACGGTGAACGTGGAAAGCATCGTGATCATGAACAAAGCCAGCAATACTTTAAAAGCACGTTTAGCTGCTGTTGGTTTCCAAGTTATTGAAACGCCGCTTACAGAATTTCTCAAAGCCGGTGGTGCTGCTAAATGTCTGACACTGCGTGTCACAGAACCATTAGACGCAGAAATTCATGCTAACGTCTCAGTAGAAAGCCGCGTGATTCGCATGGAAGGTCATTTGCTGGACTCTGGTTTGATTAACCAAGCTCTAGACTTGATTGTGGATACTGGTGGAAGTTTCCAAGTGATGAATTTTAACTTGGGAGAACAACGCCAAAGTACATCTGCGGCTGAGGTAAGAGTTTCAGCGCCTTCTCATGAGGTGATGGAAGAAATCATCTCTCAGTTAATTGATTTGGGTGCTGTCGATTTACCTCAAAATGAACGAGATGCGAAATTACAGCCTGTGATTCAAGCTGGGGTGGCTCCTGATGATTTCTACGTCAGTACGATTTATCCTACGGAAGTGCGGATTAATGGTGAGTGGGTGCGGGTACAGAATCAGCGCATGGATGGCGCGATCGCAATTACTCAAACTGCCAATGGTTTAGTCGCTAGGTGTAAACTGTTACGTGACTTAGAAGTAGGCGACAAAGTAATTGTTGATGTACTCGGTATCCGGACTATCCGCAAAACCGAATCGCGTGAACATCGTAATGCTCAAGAATTTAGCTTTATGTCCTCTGGGGTTTCCAGCGAAAGACGTGTGGAAATTGTGGTGGAACAAGTGGCTTGGGAATTACGTAAAATTAGGGATGCAGGCGGTAAAGTAGTTGTCACTGCTGGTCCTGTGGTAATTCATACCGGCGGCGGCGAACATTTGGCGCAACTGATGCGGGAAGGATATGTACAGGCGCTCTTGGGTGGGAATGCGATCGCAGTCCATGATATTGAGCAAAATATGATGGGGACTTCCCTCGGTGTGGACATGAAGCGGGGTGTAGCCGTCCGTGGTGGGCATCGCCATCACCTCAAAGCCATTAATATCATCCGCCGTTATGGCAGCATTGCCAAGGCTGTGGAAGCGGGAGTAATTAAAAGTGGTGTGATGTATGAGTGTGTCTCTAATAACATACCCTTCAGCCTCGCTGGTTCGATTCGGGATGATGGACCTTTACCTGATACCCAAATGAATTTAATTAAGGCACAGGAGGAATACGCCAAACTGATTGAAGGTGCGGAGATGATTTTGATGCTGTCATCAATGTTACACTCCATTGGGGTGGGAAATATGACTCCGGCTGGGGTGAAGATGGTCTGTGTTGATATTAACCCAGCTGTAGTTACTAAGTTAAGCGATCGCGGTTCTGT
>PWQB01000434.1 GCA_003556955.1 Nostocaceae cyanobacterium CSSed10_463m | reverse complement strand
TTATTTTTACCAAGAGAATATGGTTTTGTACGGTTTTCCTCCCTTGTCTACTTTCCTTCCTTGTCCACCTTGTCTTACCATCACGAGAATGTAAAAAACCTACCCCTGTCAGCTGCCCCCTGCCCCCCTGCCTCTTCATTGACGGTTAATATCTTGCAAGTCCAGAGCATAATTTAATCGCAATACATTGACTCCCGGCTCACCAAAAATCCATAAAAATCTGCCATCAGTAAATCTGTTTATTAAGCGTAATATTTCATCTTCTGGGATACCACGAGCGATCGCAACTCGCCTTAACTGCTGCCTTGCTGTTCTTACAGAGATATGTGGGTCTAAGCCAGAAGCGGAAGTATAAATTACATCAGCAGAGGGTTGAATATTATCATCTCGAAATCGATTTGCTCTGGCCACAATTCGATCTAGTAATTCAGGATTGCTAGGAGCCAGATTACTAGCACCAGATATGCCCGTTGGACTTGCCTGTTCTCCTTGGCTATATCTCACAGTACTAGGACGACCGTGAAAATAAGCATCAGATGTGAATGTCTGACCAATTAAAGCCGAACCAATTGCTTCAGCTTGTAAATTTACCATCACACTGCCATTAGCTTGAAATGGAAATAAAGCTTGACCCGTGATCAAAATGGCTAAAGGATAAATAATTGCTGTTAGTAGCCAAAGCAACAGAGTTAGGCGAATAGCTTTGATAATTTCTTGAATAAAACTCATAAAAATTCCTATTGATATGAATGTATCTCAACCGTCAAGTTGGTTAGGACATTGTTAATAGCTGAAAGCCTAGAAGTAGGGGCGGGTTTACAGATATGTTCAATTATCAATAATAATTTTAATAAACCCGCCCTTGTTTCCTTTATTGAGATGTCAGCTAAAACTTATTTTTAATTTTCTAAACCAACCCTGTGGAAGCAATGAGCATATCTATGAACTTAATAGCGATAAACGGTGCAATTACCCCACCCAAACCATAAATCAAAAGATGACGTTGTAGCAGTTGATTAGCTGTGAGATATTTTAACTGCACACCTCTCAAAACCAAGGGAATGAAAGCGGGAATAATCAAAGCATTATAAGTTAATGTCGATAATACCGCAGTATTAGGGCTAGACAAATTCATAATATTCAAAATTTGCAGATTAGCGGTAGTCAAGATAAATGGAATAATTGCAAAGTATCTAGCAATATCATTGGTCAGGGAAAATATAGTCAAAATTCCACGGGTAATCCGTAATTGTTTACCAATACTGACGATATCAATTAGCTTTGTAGGATCAGAATCCAAATCTATAATATTGGCGGCTTCTTTAGCAGTTTGAGTACCTGTATTCATGACCACGCCGACATTTGCCTTTGCTAGTGCGGGAGCATCATTAGTGCCGTCGCCTGTCATTGCTACTACCTTACCGGCTACTTGTTCTCTGTGAATAACGCGGACTTTCTCCTCTGGTGTAGCTTCCGCAATAAAGTCATTTACTCCTGCTTCATGGGCAATTACAGATGCAGTAATCAGGTTGTCACCAGTCAGCATAATAGTACTGATCCCTATGCGGCGTAACTGCTCAAAACGTTCCCGAATGCCGGGTTTAATGATGTCCTTGAGATAAATCACCCCATAAAGTTCTTGATCTAAACAAACTGCTAAGGGTGTACCTCCTTGTTGGGAAATCCTTTCATAGACAGTATTCAGTTCTGGGGGTATTTGTCCATTGCGAAGACGAATAAATTCTCTAATTGCTCCTACTGCTCCCTTACGGGCTTCACGCCCCCCGGATAAGTTTGTACCACTCATGCGGGTGGTTTCCGAAAATTCTACCCCTACTGCTTGGTTGGGGTCAAAATCAAATTGTGCGCCATAGCTTTGTGCCAGTCGGATAATTGATTTTCCTTCAGGTGTATCATCTAATATACTGGCTGCTAAAGCAATATGAGCCATTTCCTCTAATGAATGGCCATTGATGGGGATAAACTCTTCTGCCAAGCGATTACCAAGGGTAATTGTGCCGGTTTTGTCGAGAATCAGGGTATTAACATCACCACAGGCTTCCACGGCTCTCCCAGAGGTGGCTATGATGTTAAATTGGGCAACTCGATCCATGCCAGCAATTCCAATAGCACTTAATAAGCCGCCGATGGTCGTGGGTATCAATGCTACCAAAAGAGCGATCAACATTGTGACGCTGATGGGACTCTCAAGGTAGTAAACAAATACTGGCAAGGTAGCCACGACTAACAGACAGATAAAACTCAAAACGGCGAGGAAGATTGTCAAGGTAATTTCATTGGGTGTTTTGCTGCGTTGTTTTCCTGCGAATAAAGTAATCATCTGGTCAATAAACCCTTTATCCGGGTCAGACGTGATGCGAACAATCAGTTCATCAGAGATAATTCGCGTACTACCGATAACTGAACCAGCAACATTAGATCCTGATTCTTTGAGGATTGGTACTGTTTCCCCAGTAATTGCTGATTCATCCACTGAGGCCACACCCATGATCACTTTGCCATCAGCAGGAATGATATCGCCCGCTACTAAATAAACGGTGTCACCTTCTCTAAGGCTTCTGGAAGGAACTTCGGAAATTGTGCCATCGGGGGCAAGTTTTTTGGTGATTGTCTCCGACTTGATAGCTTGCAAAGCATCAGCTTGGGCTTTTCCCTGTCCTTCAGCCAAGGCTTCGGCAAAATTAGCCAGCCAAACAGTGAGAAATAAGATGGCTGTTAATAAGCCATTAAAAAGTTGTGGGTTATTTTCTGGGGCTGGGCCCAATAAGTTGGGATCAATAGTAAATCCTAGAGTGATTAGTGTCCCTAGCCAAACCAAAAACATCACAGGATTTTTAATAGCCTGGCGGGGATTAAGCTTGACAAAAGCATCTTTGATGGCCCGGAAATATAGTTTTTTGGTATTTACTTTGGTTTTTTTCAGGGTTTGGCGGCGATCGCCAGAACGAAAGCGTGATGATTTAGAGGTAGGTGCAACGTTCATTTTAGATGGGGACTGGGTATTGGTGATTGGGAAATAGGGCTTGGGAAATAGGGATTGAGAAATAGGGATTGAGAAGTTTTTTCCCCCTCCCCCCTGCCTCACAAGGGTAGGTTTTTAATGTTATCTGTGAAGGCAAGACTTGGAAGACAAGGAGGGAAAGTAGACAAGGTAGATTTTATACGGGCGATAGTCTTTTGACGGATTGT
>PWQB01000383.1 GCA_003556955.1 Nostocaceae cyanobacterium CSSed10_463m | reverse complement strand
TTAATCCGAACTTTTTCCGGGGTCATTGGCTTCGCTCCCATTCAAATTTGTTGATTCAAAATTCGTGCATCGTTACCCCATAGCTCAAGCCAAGGGCGGTCAAATCAATTCAAAATTCAAAATTATCAATTCAAAATTAAAGACAATCAGTCAGTTAGGGCTTGTACCCACCACTGATTGAACGCGATTGCGTCCCGTGGGTTTTGTTCAGTGGGAGCCTGTACTCGGAATTAATTAGTTTAAAATTATTTCCATTCTTCATTTTGAATTTTGCATTTTGAATTCAAAAAAGGGCTAGAGATTCTTGTTCATCATGACTTTTGCCATCTCTAGCAATCCACAAGCATTAGCTTCTACGGGATTGTCCAGAATTTTGAACCCGTTCTTCTCCAATAGCTTCTTCAATCCCGGTAACAAGCAGCCTCCACCAATTGCCCAAATTTCATCACCCTGGTGTTTGGCATCTAGTGTGAGACCTACGGGTTTTTTCAAGAATTTCTCATACCAATCTTTCAGACAACTGCTATATATCTCTTTGATATCTATGTCACGACTGTATCTGGTATGTCCTCCTTCCAAACAAAATCTAATCTGGGAGGCGTTCCCGATTTTCCCGCCGTTGAGACGTTTCATTTTTTCGGCAATGTCTTCGATGAGAACTTCTACACCTGCGGGGTAGGGAGTATGAACTTCTCGCTTTCCTCGGTTGTAACGAGAATAAAGTGTGGTGCCATTACCGAAATCTAGGACGGTGAGCTTGGGGGGAAGCGGATGCCCAAACAATGCACCCATTCCTTCTGGAACGACTTTGATGATTTCTATGGTGACATCTGATTTTTTCCCGGCCAGGATTGGTTGATATTCTCCGTTGAGTTCTTGTTTTAAATCTTCTGCTAATCCGATGTCATGTAAGCTGACGACTAATTTTAAATGCCAAGCTTTACGATGTGGCAGATGCGCTAATCCACCGAGTAACATCAACAGCGCATTTTTAATTTTGTTTTCATTGTGGTCGGTGTTGCGGTCAAAATGATAACCTGTACGAAAAGCAGATTCTCCGATGGTGTAAGCAACACCGTCTAAGATGATTCTTCCTGGAACATCTTCCATCTCTGCGGTAGAAATATAGCTGGGGATGCGAACGACTTCAAATCCATCGACGAAAAGTTTCAGGCTACCGTAACCGTTATCGAATCCTGCTGGAAAAATTTTTTGTAAGGCGTGAATGTTGGGCATGGGGGTTAAGTGGGGTACAAAAAGCAGTGGGGTACAAAAACACCCTAAACATCACCTATATATACCCTATTTAGGGGCTAAATATTCAATTATTTTCTATTTTCGCGTTAGGGTATATTTATCCCCTAATTGACACCTATATATACCCCAAATTGTTTTGATTTTAGGCATATATACCCTAAGCGACTCCTACAAAGGATATATAAAGGTACTATATGGGTGTCAAAAGAAATAAATACAAGTCTCTAATCTAGGTTTAGGGTATACTTAACCCCCATACAGCACCTACTTGTATCCCAAATTTACTCTAGTTAGTAATTTATAGTCATAGGCATAATAAATCGAAGGTTTGTGCAACCAGGGGTAACTTTAGGAGTTGAGATTTTGGTCTTTAATCAGTGCATCTAATTGAACCAGTAATTTTTCGATTTTTACCTTTTTGTTAGGGTCATTCCACACCTGAGATTGCTTAAAGCGGCGAAAGGTGTCATCCACACGGTTTTTTAATGATGCAGTTGTTACTGATTTAGATTCCTGTTGAATTTGTTGAATTTTACGCTTGATTTCACTTAAGGAAAGATTATAGGCGATCGCATCTTCTAGCAATTCCTTTCTGGTCAATTCATCTTGAATACGTGCGATCGCTCGTGCTTTAGTATATTCAATTTGTCCAGATCGCAGCACTTCCAAGACATCCGCAGGCAGATTTAGTAAAGGAATGCGGCTGACGCGAAAACTTTCAGCAGTAAATTTCCCAACCGCTAAGAGAACAGATTCAATAGTTTCTAGCTGACGGAAAACGTTTTCCGTCAATTCCAAATTTCGCTTTTTAGCATTGGCTACAGAATTGAGAATCGATATCACCTCATTTCTACTTACCCCCAGTTCCAAACTTAAAAGGTCCAGGATTCCTTCTGTTTCTTCTACCGGATTAAGGTCTTCACGTTGGAGATTTTCCACCAGACGCACTTGATATGTAATTGCGTCGTCCATCTCTTTCACAACCACAGGAACCTCAGTTAATCCTGCCATTGTTGCTGCTTTGTAACGTCGCTCTCCTGCTACTAATTCATAATCCCCAGCAGGTAAAGGGCGCACGAGTAAAGGTTCTAAAATCCCCAATTTTTCAATTGAGCGTGACAATTCCTCCAGCTTTTGGGGGTCAAAGTAACGCCGGGGTTGGGATGCTGGCAGCTTGATGAAATTAATGTTAATGGTAGTAGGTGAGGCTGGGGTTTCGGGTTCTCCTAATAGGGCTGCTACACCTTTGAGTTGACTGCTATAAGGTTGATTTTTTTTGCTCACTGTAATTTTTCTAAACTCAGGGTAATTTTTTTCAGTACAGCGATCGCCGGATGTTTAGGATTATATATTGCTAAAGGTAACCGTGCTTCACTAGCATCAGCAAAAGCAATAGATTTAGGAATTGGTGGGTAAACTATACCTAACGGTGAAAGTTGTTCCGTGATAGCTGTCATAGTTCTGCTTTCTTGAGCAGTGCGCCCATCATACATGGTGGGAATAAAACCAGCAATCGCAAGGGTTTTATTTGCCCCTTTCCGGAGTCTGGCTACCGTCCTTAATAGTAAATCAGTTCCTTGAAAAGATTTAAATTGGCACTGAATAGGTACTAAGACATGGGTAGCAGCTACTAAACTAATAACGCTGAGGATGCCTAAAGATGGGGGACAGTCTATCAAAATAAAATCATAGTTGTCTAAAACGGGAGCAAGTGCATTTTTCAGACGCATTTCCCGCATTAAAGCGGCGACAAGTTCGAGTTCAGCCGCACTCAAATTAATATTAGCTGGCACTAAGCCCATATTGTGAATTAGTTCAGAATGAATCGGTAATAGTTCTTCACCTACCACGGCTTCATAAACGGTTTCCGTCACATTTTCCGCTTCTAAACCCATAAATGTCGTCAGTGAGCCTTGGGGGTCCATATCTATTAAAAGAACGCGATTTTTCTTTTT
>PWQB01000808.1 GCA_003556955.1 Nostocaceae cyanobacterium CSSed10_463m | reverse complement strand
TTAAAGTCAAACTTGGCTGAGAGGATTTTATCCTGCATTTTCTCGGCATCAGCCAGATCAAATTCTTCCTGAGCTTTTTCTACCAAGGAAAGCACATCACCCATGCCCAAAATCCGGGAGGCCATGCGCTCAGGATAAAAAGGTTGCAGGGCTTCGACTTTCTCACCCACACCCACGAACTTAATTGGCGCGCCTGAAATTTGTCGGACTGACAGTGCCGCACCACCACGGGTATCACCATCTAATTTGGTCAGTATCGCCCCGGTAATGCCGATTTTCTCGTGAAAGGTGCGAGTCAGATTTGCTGCCTCTTGCCCAGTCATAGAGTCTACAACCAGCAAAGTTTCATGAGGTTGGACAGTAGCTTTAATTTGGGCTAATTCCCCCATCATGTCTTCGTCAATTTGCAGACGACCAGCTGTGTCAATAATTACTGTATTTACACCTTCGGCTTTGGCACGTTCCACACCTTGACGGGCAATTTCTACAGGGTCGGCATCGCTGCCCAGTTCAAAAACCGGCACATCAATTTGTTTACCTAAAGTCAGCAATTGGTCAATAGCTGCGGGGCGATATACGTCTGTGGCGACCAACAAACAGCTACGCTCTAATTTGCGTAAATGTAAGGCTAATTTAGCGGTGGCTGTGGTTTTACCAGTACCTTGTAAACCAGCCATTAAGACGATTGTGGGTTTTTCTTCAGCTTCTGCTAGGGGAACATTTTCTTCCCCCATCACCCGCACTAATTCATCGTGAACAATTTTAATGAACTGTTGATCAGGTCGCACCCCAG
Source organism: Nostocaceae cyanobacterium CSSed10_463m (assembly GCA_003556955.1). The sequence goes on along the minus strand of PWQB01000808.1, from coordinate 2,420 downwards.
CTACAACATCAGCACCTTGGGCTTTGGTTTCGACTTCGCTAATAAAATCTTTAACTACCTGGAGATTGACATCTGCTTCCAACAAGGCGCGGCGCACTTCCCGCAAAGCGTCTTGAATATTGGATTGAGATATTTTGTCCTGTCCCCGTAGTTTCTTCCAGGCACTTTCTAAACGGTCAGATAAAGCATCAAACATAATGTAATTACAGGTAGTTCGCCAATGAGTCAGCCCGAACCGCCCAGGTTAAAGGTTTCTGGGGCGGTTGAGAATTTTCGGTAAAATTTTAACGTGCTATTTACAGCTTAATAGTTTTCAAGGCGAGTTGAGCAACGAGATAGCAACCTTGTTAAAGTAGCAAACCGTCCTATGTGGCTAAATTTTGATTTTTGCACAGGAGAGAATGCCAGCCTTTGTTTCGACCTGTTAAGAAAAATCGTAACTGAATCGGATGTTGTCTTTCTCAATGCCCTCAAGTACAACTTGCAGTCCACCCATACGAATCATCCACTCCAGCCGATGGTCACGATACTCACGTTTTAACAGACCTTGCTCCAGAATCTGGGAAAATATGGCCAATTCAGCAAGTGAGTCGTTGGCTTCCTGCAACGTTTGGGAAACACTAGGGCGCTGATTGGCGCGTTCAAACCAATTAGCTAGTGGGGAGTCTGCTTCTGGTGCAATTCCGAATCCAACTGATGACAAGTTGATGTGGGGAACAACACACAGATCACCCCAGCCAAAACAGTCGCCGTTGAACCATTGGCGATCGCCTAGTTGATTGGTTAGCCATTGCCGGCACTTTGCCGCTTGTTGTTGGGCATTCACCATAATCGTTTCACCCAAATCACCCTTCGCCCGACCAAAAACGTTGATTTCACCCAGTCCCCAGTTAATCGGCTCATAGTAGGTGTCCATGACCTCTTCAATCATGCGGACACGGGCGCGATCTGTGGGATTATTCGGAAGTAGGGGAGGTGAAGACCATTTATCTTCGATGTACTCCAGGATAATCGTAGAGTCGAATACCTGGGCATCGCCATCAATGAGGGTGGGCATTTCCCCACGGGGATTGGCTTGGAGAAACTCCCTACCGCCAAATCCGCCTCCACTCAACTCAGGTGCTTTGGACTCAAACTCAATTTCTTTTTCTCTGAGGGCGATTTTGATTTTTTGTGCATAGGGTGATAGCGGGTGTTCGTAGAGGATAGTCATTGGGTAAATATTCCCTGTTATTTTGGCAATACACTCAATATGACCACGTAATACTAAGATCCCGCAAGCATTAGGTATTTAATATTCTGTGATGATGGCTTTAACCTCTTGGTAGCCTAATTCTTGGCGAAAAAACGGGATGAGAAACTTATCTTGCAGGTACAGTTCGCTCATTGTTTGTAAGGGAAAGCGTATACAATAAAGTAAGGAATCCTTACATTGTCTGGGAAAGGCTAGGAGGCTTGTCATGCTCGCCAAGTTAACTTCTAAGAATCAACTAACGTTACCTAAAAGTATTACCCGTGAAATCGGGGAGGCTGAGTATTTTGAGGTAAAGGTGCAGGATGGGCAAATTATTCTGACTCCTGTAAAAATTCAACGAGCGGATGCAGTGCGGGCGAAGCTGGCGGATTTGGGGGTAAGTGAGCAGGATGTGGCTGATGCAGTGGCTTGGTCGCGTCAGTTATGAAGGTTAGTTTACGGGTTGTAATTGATACTAATATTATAGTGTCTGCGCTGATTTTTGGCGGTAGAATATCTAGGATTCGTTTTGCATGGCAGGATAATCGCTTCACTCCCCTGGTTTCTAAAGCGACAACAACTGAGTTAATCCGAGTGCTGGCTTATCCAAAGTTTCAGCTCACGCCACTTGAGCAAGAAGATTTACTATCGGATTACATACTATTTTGTGAGGCTGTGGCGATACCTGATATGTTGCCTATAATTCCTGAATGTCGTGACCCGTTTGATGTGCCTTTTTTACTTCTGGCTGTAGTCGGTGAGGCGGATTATCTGGTGACAGGCGATCGCGATTTACTCAGCCTCAAAGATAATTTTTCTAGACCGATTATCACTGCTGAAGATTTTTTAAATGTTATTGATGGTCAGTTACCCTAATTTTTCCGGTGACGATATCGTTAATTAGGGTTTTGCAGAGTTATTTGAGTTTTTCGTTTTGGGTGTTGATGGTTTTTACTTAGCAAGGTGCTGTAAATCTTCGATAGCGATCGCCTGATTTGGTAAAGCATCTGTCAAAACTTCGCTGCCTGATTCTGTAACTAAAACATCATCTTCTATACGTATTCCCCGCACATCGGCAAATTCAGCTAAACGCTGCCAATTCACGACATTTTCATATTTTGAGCGCACGTTAGGATCATTTAAAATTGCTGGAACTTGATAAAATCCTGGTTCAATTGTGACTAAC
>PWQB01000399.1 GCA_003556955.1 Nostocaceae cyanobacterium CSSed10_463m | reverse complement strand
TAATGGCTTCTAGTATGAAGCGTCCTGGTTCTAGGGTGAATGTCCGGATTAAGGGCGATGGACCTTTGGGCGGTCTTTTGGTGGATGCTGGTTTGGATGGGACAGTGCGGGGCTATGTTGCCAACCCATCTGTAGAATTGCCGCCAAATGAGAAAGGTAAGCTCGATGTGGGTGGTGCAGTCGGTAACGGTTATCTTTATGTGGTGCGAGATATCGGTTATGGTTATCCTTACTCTAGTACGGTGGAACTAGTATCAGGGGAAATAGGTGATGATGTCGCTCATTATTTGGTTACCTCTGAACAAACGCCTTCAGCTTTGGTTTTGGGTGTGTTTGTGGGAGCAACTGGTGTAACGGCGGCTGGCGGTTTGCTAGTGCAGGTTTTGCCCAAAGCTGCCAGAGATGAGGCTTTAGTGGAAACACTGGAATCAAGGGTGTCTGCTTTGTCTGGTTTTACACCTCTGTTACAGGAGGGCAAGACGTTGCCAGAAATTTTTAATGATTTATTGGGAGACATGGGGCTGTCAATATTTCCTGAACGTCAAATGTTGCGTTTCCACTGTGGTTGCTCTTTTGATCGGGTGTTAGGAGCATTGAAAATGCTGGGAGAAGAGGAATTACAAGACATGATTGTGAAGGATGATGGTGCTGAGGCCACTTGTGAATTTTGTGGCGAAGTTTATCAGGCTAGTAGTAATGACTTGGCTCAGTTGATTGTGGATTTGCAAACAGAATCTTCAGTTTCTGGTTAAAGTATAAACTAATACTAAAGGGCGATAATATTCATGCTATCTGTGGTCAGAAGATATTCAACCAAGTGGCTTTTAGATAATGGGAAAGTTACTATAGCAGCATTGGAATTATCGGCTGAAAACGGATCGCTATTCAACTATTTTGGTGTGAGAGATGACAGAGCGGGATATTCCAGAACGTTGGCCCCCATCCGGAGCAGGAGAGCCAGATAATATGACAAGATTATCCCGAACACCAAAATTCGGTGAGTCTCAAGCATTTGGTGTCTCGGCTACTGGTTCTACCTCTAAGTCAGTGAAGCAACAAAAACAAGACACTTCGGAATTACCTTTAAATAATCAGTCAGCAGAAACTCGTTTATCCAGTCAAACTTCTGGGAAATTACCCCGGTGGATGAAAAGCTGGGTTTTGTGGGCGTTAATGCTCACGTTTATTCCTGGGGGTGTGGGATTTGTGGCGATGGCCATGCTGCTGAAGCTACCCAGCGCCCCCAATTGTCCGGGGATTTCTCGACCTTTTGTGAGTGCTGCGGTTAAGTTACATTGCGCTCAGATATCAGCTTCTAAGCAAACTGTGAATGATTTGCTGCAAGCGATCGCAATAGTTAATAAAATCCCAGAGGATCATCCGTTGCGGGGCGAGATTGATCGTTTTTTAACTGAATGGTCACGGGATATTTTACGATTAGCAGACCAGAGTTTTCAGGCTGGGGATTTAGAGGAAGCGATCGCCACTGCGCGTAAAATACCTAAAGGATTGTCGGCTTACCAATTAGTAGATGAACAAATTGCTAAATGGGAGCAAATTTGGTCTCAAGCGGAAGGTATATATCAAAAGGCTGAAGGGGAATTACAAGAACGGCGTTGGCAATCAGCGTTTATGCTATCGGCTAGATTACTGCGTGTAAATAATCAATATTGGTCAAGTATTAAGTATGACCAATTAAATAATTTGATTACTTCAGCACGAGAAGATGGTGATAAGTTAGCAAATGCGGAACGTTTAGCAAATAGCAAAAGGGTAAATAATTTACTAGAAGCGATTAAAATTTCTGAGTCTATTAAACCAGAAAGCTACCTTTATGAAAAAGCCCAGGAATTTATTCCTGAAATTGGGCGAAAAATGCTAGATTTGGCGCAAGCTAGTCTAGATCAGCGAGATGCAAATACAGCTTTAGAAATTGCCAGACAAATTCCCGCTAATGCCAGACTACAGGCAGAAGTGGAAGATTTTATGGCTTTGACTGATGCCCAGAGAAATGCTTGGATTGGTACTGTCTATGGTTTAGAAACAGCTATTTTTCAAGCGCAACAAGTTGATATTTCTAGGCCAATTTATGGTGAAGCACAACAGTTAATTGCTCGTTGGCAAATGGAAATTGAAGATGTGGCGCGTTTAGAAAAAGCCCGGACACTTGCAAGTCAAGGAACTATTGAATATTTAACAGCAGCGATTTCTGAGGTGCGGCTAATTCCTGGTAATAATCCCCGTGCTGCGGAAGCCAGGAAGGAAATGAATCGTTGGCGTAACCAAGTGGAGACTATTGAAGACAGACCTATTTTGGAACGCGCTCAACAGTTAGCGTGGCTGAATGATATTAATTCTCTGCAAGCTGCTATTTCGGAAGCTGGACAAATCCGCCGGGGTCGGGCTTTGTATTCTGAAGCACAGGGTAAAATTAGAAATTGGACGGCGACTGTGCAGCGAATGCAAGATCAGCCTTATTTAGATCAAGCTAGAATGCTGGCGCGGAGTGGCGATTTTGTTGGTGCTATTAATACTGTTCAGCCAATTGTATCATCTGGGCGATCGCTTGCTGGTGAAGCTCGGAAGGCTATGGATGATTGGCAAGGACAAATCCGTGCTAGAGAAAACTGGAGTAGAGCTACGCAGGTGGCTGTTGCTAGTACGCCAGAGGCTTTGTCTCAAGCTATAGGTTTGGCTGATAGGGTTCCCAGAAATAGCACGTTGCGGATGGATGCCAATATTGCTATTACTCAATGGAGTCAGCAATTGTTGGATATTGCACGTTCTCAGGCTAGTGTTAATATTCCTCGTGCTATTGAAACTGCTAGGTTGATTCCTCGCAGTAGTTCTGTTTACAGTATGGCGCAACAGCAAATTCAAAATTGGCAGTATGTTCTTAATCCTGAGCCTCAACAAATTCAGCCTATTGCTCCAATTGGTGAGCAGCCTATTCTCCCGATTATTGAACAGTAATTTTTAATTAAACTTAATCAACCTTTTGCAAATTTTATTTTTGTGGGAGGTTGATTTTGTTTAAGGTTTAGTTTCGCGCATCAGCGAAGCGAAGCACGAAGTGCGTTAGGCGCAAAGGCGCAAAGCCAATAATAGGCGATTAGAAATCGCGTCTACACAAACGAAGTCCGCCTACGCGGACTCTAGAAAATACAATTTTCTTCTTCCTTGTTTCAATCCCTAATAGGGATTATTGGTAATT
>PWQB01000512.1 GCA_003556955.1 Nostocaceae cyanobacterium CSSed10_463m | reverse complement strand
TGTTATTTTTACCAAGAGAATATGGTTTTGTACGGTTTTCCTCCCTTGTCTACTTTCCTTCCTTGTCCACCTTGTCTTACCATCACGAGAATGTAAAAAACCTACCCCTGTCAGCTGCTCCCTGCTCCCTGCTCCCCTGCCTCTTTTAACTGGCTGATCCTGACTGTTAAAGATACTAGTACAAGTCGGCGTAAATAAATAGACCATTCAAAATCCATGAAAAGCCCATTATATAAGCTTTTTGACTTTTGACTTTTGACTTTTGACTTCCGCCTTGCGGTACTAGTATTAATTTCATTTTGTTCAATAGCTTTTAGCCATTATCGCTCCCATGCTGACCCATCACCGCAAACCCGTATGTTTATCACTTATTTCAACTGACCTGCCATTCTGGTCTGTTGTTGAAACTGCTGGTACACTGTATCAAAAAGATACTAATAGATTTCATTTGCTGTTGACAGCACCACCCCTGATTACCTGTGAAATGGCAAGTTCTCTGAGTTCGGAAGATATAGTTCCCGAAGGACAAAGTAACATTCAAGCCCCCAGCAGTCCCAGAATTTTATGGCTGGAGATTTCGCCCTACCGGGTAATTATGACTATGCAAGGTAACGGTCAAATTAGTTATCGCCATTTTTGGGAACAAGGCGTTTATGGTGTGAGCCGTTATTGGTTACCTACTGAGTCCTTGCAATCTCATAATCCGATTCGGTTACGAAATTTTACAAAAAATCTGTCGCTGAAAGGACAACACTTACCAGAGCATTTACGGGTAGAATACGAATTATGGGCAGATAAAGTTCAGATGGGAAGATACATTCTCAATCTGGAAATTAAGCACTAACGCTGCCGCCGCAAGGCGGAAGTCAAAAGTCAAACGTCAAAAGTCAATTTTTGGAATGGTGTGGCTATTTACCAAAATAACTGGGTTCGTTACCCGGTTTCCATTTAATATTGCAACCAATACTGGGCTTTTGTTCGCTTGTAATCGGTTTACCAGCCAACACGGAGGCGATCGCCGCGCGTAAATCTGCACCAGTTACGGGTTTACCATTACTAGGACGGCTATCATCCAATTGTCCCCTGTAAGCTAGTTTGCGTTCTGTGTCAAATACAAAAAAATCCGGTGTGCAAGCTGCTGTATAAGTTTTAGCTGTTGCTTGAGTTTCGTCGTAGCACAAAGGAAACTTAAAATCAAGCTCTATAGCCATTGCTTTTAAAGACTCCGGCGCATCATCTGGATATTTTGCCGCATCATTGGCACTAATGGCGACAATTCCTAAATCACTGGAGAGGTAATCTTTTCCGAGACAAGCTAATTCTTGTTGGATATGTTTGACAAATGGGCAATGCTGACAAATGAACATTACCAACAAGGCTTTCTTATCAGCAAAAGTGGCGAGGGAAATTGTTTTTCCAGATACCACTTCTGGTAGATGAAAATCTGGTGCTTGTGTGCCTAATGGCAACATTGTAGAGGCAGTTAAAACCATAGTTCACCCTGAGCTTTCGGTCACTGTCAAAATAGCATGAAATTATGCAAAAAGTTAAAGACGGGAAAATTTCCCGTCTTCACATTTGTTGAGATATTCAATTGTCAACATTAATTTTTACAGGCTTGCCAACAGGCCGAAAATACCATGTCCTGTGAATACTTCTAATGCGATCAGAGAGACAAAACCAATCATTGCTAAACGACCATTGAGTAATTCAGCGTAGGGAGTGAAACCGGTGCGATCGCCTTGCTCATCTACGTAAACTTTTGGTTCGATGGCAAAGTTGTTCATTAGACCTTGGTCATCAACAATACTTGTATTGGTACGCATAATATTTTTTCCGTTTTTTGTTTATGTAAACAACTGTAACAAACTTATTAAAATTTGTAAAGTATCTGAGACAACTTTATTTGAATCATCGCCAAATCTGGTTAGACTCTTTCTTTCTCCCCTCTCCTTAGTAAGGAGAGGGGCTGGGGGTGAGGTTCTGTACTTTATTAACTCTGGACTCCTGAACGAGATATCATAGTTAATCGGGTTCACAAAGACGTTTCACCAACAGGTTGCAATTTATCAATGCATCGATTTCGAGTAGAGGTTATTGCCAAGACACCAAATCCGCAGCAAGTGGTTTATGCTGCGATGCACCAAGACTATACCGATGGCTTTGTGTATGATGAGCGCGACTCATGGCCTTCTGAGTCTCGGTGCGGCGAAATTATTGTTAGACGACTTTTGGCAGGCGACAGGGGACACTATGGCTGCTATACTCCTGACACTGAAGTATTAACCCGCAGAGGGTGGGTAAAATTTCCCAACCTGTTACCCCAAGAAGAAGTTGTTGCTGTAAATATTCAAACTGGTCAGGGACATTTTGAGTCTCCCATTGCTTACCAAAAACATACAATTAACGACAAAATTTATCAGGTAAAAGGTCAAAATTTAAGTTTGGCCGTAACTCTAGACCACCGTATGGTTGTTGCACATCGCCAAAAAGGTGGGGGTTGGACAGACTATTATTTTGCATCAGCAGCCGATGTAGCAGGTAAACCCAGAAAATATCTCAATTCTACCTGTCTCAAATTCGATCAGCGTTGCAGCTATCCTCCAGATTTACCTCCTGGATATGATCCTGAAAATTTAATGAAATTGGCTGGTTTTTTTATTGGAGATGGCTGTATCAATAATGCCAGTATTCACACTAGATTTCGGATCAGAAAGCAACACAAAATTGACTATCTTTATGGGTTAGGGTTTGAGATTAAAGAACACCCAAATGACCGACACAGCCTCACAGATTCCAAGGTAGCGGCTTGGTTGCAACAAACCTTTACGCAGAATCAAGAAAAATTTATTCCTTGGTCTTACTTAAACTTAACGCCGGATTTGATTGCTTGTTTGTTAGAAGGGATGCGAGTCACTGATGGCACTCAAAAAAGTAGCACTTGGTCTTATGATTCTACAAGTGACCAAGTTTTAGACTTTTTACAAGCGATTTTACATCTAAATGGCGAATCCGGTTCATACAGTCTCAATAATCCCAATGAAGGCGAAGAACACAAAAACCACAAACCTTGTGGCAGAATTCATATATCTAAACGCAGAGAACCTAGAGTAGAAATCTCTCAAAATAATCGCTCTCGTAGTTATGTTGAAAGCATTGAATCATATCAAGGTGATGTTTTTTGTGTGACGGTTTCCACCGGGGCGTTGCTGGTGC
>PWQB01000213.1 GCA_003556955.1 Nostocaceae cyanobacterium CSSed10_463m | reverse complement strand
TTGTTGATTGCTGAAAGCCTTGATGTACGGGCGGGTTTACTAAGGATTTCGACGAACCACAGACTGACTCTTGAACCCGCCCCTACCCACTCAGCACTCAGCACTCAGCACTTTGCTATATAGCCCTCTTGCTATAGGCTGAGACGAACAAAAATAACAGCATTGTTATAAGTGATTGCACAAAAATTAATTTTGCAAAAAAAATCGACAATTTAAACATATTTTTTGCAAAACCCGTGAAAATTATCTTTACTAATATTTGGCTTATCTATAATCGATTTTATTTCCTGACTTAAGTAATATTTCCCTACAAAGATAGAAAGCAAAGAACAGATATAGGAAATACAATTATAGCTAAACTGTTTATTGAATTTGTATTGTTTTTAAACTTAAAGTGCTAATTAAATCCGTCCTAGGCACTTAGAAAACAGCAAACAAATGTCTGATTTTAGGCTTATTTTCTAGGAGTTGTGTAATGCGAATTGCTCAGATTGCCCCATTATTCGAGAGAGTACCCCCTCCAGCTTATGGGGGGATAGAGTTAGTTGTGGGATTACTAACTGATGAATTAGTGCGCCGGGGACATGAAGTGACACTATTTGCTTCAGGAGATTCTATTACTTTGGCAAAGCTAGTATCAGTTCATCCCCGTGCTTTAAGACTCGATCCGGATGTGAAGGAACACAATATATATGAAATGCTGCAACTAGGCTTTGTCTATGAACGAGCCGAGGAATTTGATATTATTCATTCTCATGTGTGTTGTGCGGCGCTATCCTATGCCAACCTAATTAAAACACCTACGGTTCACACTTTACATGGTGTTTTTACTCCTGATAACGAAAAAATGTTTCAATTTGCTAAAAATCAACCTTTTGTGAGTATTTCCAATGCTCAGAGGGAACTGAGGTTAGGTTTAAATTATGTCTCAACGGTTTACAATGGCATTGATGTTGATAGTTATAAATTTCATCCCCAACCGGATGATTCTCCCTATTTGGCATTTTTAGGGCGGATATCTCCAGAGAAAGGCACACATCTAGCGATCGCCATTGCTCAACAAACAGGCTACAATCTCAAAATTGCTGGTAAAGTGGATGTAGTTGACAAAGAGTACTTTGAGCAAAAAGTCAAGCCCCACATTGATGGTGATCAAATTCAGTATTTAGGTGAAGCGAACCATATCCAAAAAAATGCCCTGATGGGAGGTGCTGTAGCAACTCTGTTCCCCATTACTTGGCGTGAGCCTTTTGGCTTAGTTATGGTAGAATCAATGGCAGCAGGTACACCCGTGATTGCGATGAAACTAGGGTCTACTGCTGAGATAATTAAACACGGAAAAACTGGTTTTCTGTGTAATGATGTAGCTGATTTTATTACTGCTATTGATCAAGTAACCCAGTTAGACCGCTATGTTTGCCGAGAATATGTGAAAAACTGCTTTAGTCTGCAAAAGATGACTGATGGTTATGAAGCGGTTTATCGGCAAATTCTTCAAGAACAATCTGCTAAAAATGCTCATATCCAGGATGTAGTTAGTCTAGGTATCAGCAGCAATTCCTAGATGCTTCTTTCTGGGAAATATTCCAGGTAATTGAGAATGGGGAACTGACAGAACTCATGACCAATTACCTAGAAATGGACAAGCAAATTATTGAAATTTGGCGCGAATTGTTTCTATTCTTTGACGATTAACACCTAAATCGCTTTGACCTAAGCGTGAGGCTGAACGCACATGAATAACATTCCTCTGGCGGTCTAAATAAAATTCGACATCATCAACAAACCCCATTAATGCACTTTTAAATTCTGCATATATATAATCTTCTGTTTCGGTAATTATTTTGGTTCTGGGTAAGGATTGAATAATTTCTTTGAGATTAGTGAGGGCTGCTTGGGGATCACTTGTAAAAGTCAGTGGTGAAATGATATGCTCTGGGTCTGTATCTTGACTAGAAACACAGTTGGGTGAATTGGGACAAGATGCTAACTTACCGTTATTAACACCTAAATTACTCGGACGTTTCCCTGCAAAAATCATAAAGAACTAACTTTTAGATAATAGTAATAAACACATTTTTAATAATCAATTTTAGGGGCCAGAAAACACAGCTTGTTCGATATCTTCCCGACTGAGAGAATATTTAAACGAGCGTTGAATATCTTGGTCATTTGCCCCAGATTTGATATATCTGACTGTAATTTGCTCAACATCAAGCCACAGTTCAGCTTGCCAATCTGGTCGTTGTACACGCCAACAGTGTAGTTCATTCTCGTCTTGTTTACAGCCTTGGTCTTTTAACCACTTTTCAATTTGTGGTAGGGGATGACTATATAAAGGTGTGTCGGGAGTAAGCATAAAAAATTACAAAAAACAACTCAAAATTCAATAATCTTAATTTGTCCAGGGGTGGAGACTTGAGAAATGTAGCTAATTTGTGGTTGGGTAACTTGGGTTGAGATGCTGCTTTCACCACGAATTACAGCCACAGCGATCGCTACTAATATACAACCAGCCAGAGTTAAGCCTAACACAAATAATACAAAGATTTCGCCGGCGGATAAGGGGCGATCGCTCGCATCCAGATACATTGATTTTGAGTAATCGTAGGGTTGACGCACGGGATGGTTTAAATCCGTGGGTGCTTGAATTACCCCAAAGCGAGAATAGCCAATTTTGGCATCATAACTTAAACGCTTTTCTGGACTGCTGAGAGTGGCGTAAGCTTCATTAATTTGCTGAAATTTGGTAGTCGCAACTGTAGCAGGTAATTCTGTGGTATCTGGGTGATAGAGTTTACTCAATTCCCAATAAGCCCGACGGATATCAATTACCGATGCTGAGGGATGCAGTCCTAGCAGTCCGTAATATGTGGTATTCTTGCTGATTTGTCGCTTTGTTCCGTTTTCAGTCACGGCTTTGATTCACTTTGCTCAAATTCAGTTTTTTATATTTTAATTGTTTTATGAATTTACGCGCCGCAAAACTGCAAACTTTTAACCCCCAGATTAAGCTGGGGGTTTGAATCTAGTTTATATGTCTGCCATTCTCGCCAATTATTTATTTGATAAATCAGCAATTTGACGGCGCAGTTCCTGGCGCTCACGATCAAAAATAAAAGCCTGCTCCACCACAAACCAGTTACCACGATCCACCACTTGGGGATATAGCATCACGGCCGCCGGTATCTTATTTCTCGAAAATTTTAAGATCGGAG
>PWQB01000442.1 GCA_003556955.1 Nostocaceae cyanobacterium CSSed10_463m | reverse complement strand
TCGCCTTGCTCCCAACCGGGGTTTACCGAGCCACAACCTCTCGGTTGTGCTGGTGCGCTCTTACCGCACCTTTGCACCCTTACCATTTTCAGGTGTCAGTTATCAGTTATCAGTTATCAGGTTTTGACTGTTCACTGTTCACTGTTGACTGTTGCTGAAGATGGCGGTATCTTTCTGTGGCACTATCCTCACGATCGCTCGCACTGGGCGTTATCCAGCAAGTTTGGTCTTTCGGGAGTCCGGACTTTCCTCAAATCAATCACTCGGACTGATCTGCAACCGCCTGCGCCTACTCTCTCCCTAACTCCAGTGTAATCTGGGATGGTGTAATATGTCTGGTTCGGATTACTTCTTTTTCTTCCAAGGCAGAGCATAAGTCCAGGGTAATTTTTTAATTGTGAAGGGACAGTTGATAATACAGATGGGTGGGATATTGACACCTGGAGCTAAACCTACACGTAGTTCAGAGATGCGTAACACTAGCTGTAGGGAAAAGTTCAACTCTTTTCTTTCATTCATAAAGTCGTTATATAACTTTTTTTGGGGTGGTCCACCTTTGCTGAGTCCGGTAATTTCAATTATGGGTTTGGTGGCTGAGTAAGTGCCAGTATCTTTATCACGCACAAACACATCTTCTGCTGTGACTGTTTCTGACAGTGTTTTTTGAGGAGCAATCAAACTAGGACTTTGGGGAACAGCTAAGTCACGGGTTAAATCGGGTGATTTGCGAATGACTCGGCGCGACTGTTTGCTATGTTCGACAACTAAAGCACTGTTATCCCAGTCTACATATATAGCAATATTCTCAGATTTATTCTCAATACTCACCGATAAGTCTTTAAGGTCGTCTATGGGATATAAGGGTTTAAATTTAAAAGAAATTCCAATTTTGTCTTGAAGATTCTGTTCTTTAAGTTGTTCATCAACAACGGCTTTGGTAAATTCAAATTTAATTTGATCATCGATAGACTCAACCATACGATTAAAGACGTAGGAAACGCCAATAATATACAGGGTCAAAATAACTAAATTTTGGTCACCACTCCTCATAAATCATCCTATTTTAGAATTTAGATTTGGAATTTGAGAGTAAAAAGCATCTGGTATCAATAGGATATATGGCAAAAGTCAAAATTGAAATACTTGCACCTGACCCATATCCCACCAAGAAATAAATTTCTTGGCTCATAGCTTAAGTCCACTAAAAGGGACTAAAATCTTTACCTTATTGGGGTATCAGTCATCTTGAGATGACTTGTCCTAACCACCTGGGCGGTTGCCGTATCTTTGAAAACTCTTCTTTAGTCCACATTGCTTATTTGACTCGATTACAGCCAAATCAGCAAGCGTATAAAAAACAGTTTGCCGTAACCAGACAAACTGCTCAAAAAATATTTAATTAATGATGGATGATCAGGTGACAGAGACTAGAACATACCCATGCCGCCCATGCCGCCCATGCCGCCCATGCCACCCATGCCGCCCATGCCGCCCATGCCGCCCATGTCAGGGGCTGGAGCCGCAGATTTTGGCTCTGGTTTTTCAACGACTATCGCCTCAGTGGTAATCACCATCCCAGCAATAGAACCGGCGTTTTGCAAAGCTGAACGCACGACTTTAGCGGGATCAATGATACCTGCGGCAATCAAATCTTCAAATGCTCCAGTAGCGGCGTTGTAACCGATATTGAAAGCGCTTTGCTTAACTTGAGAGACAATTACAGAACCTTCGTCACCAGCATTATCTGCTATTTGACGTAAAGGAGCTTCTAATGCTCGTTTGACAATATCAGCGCCAATTTTTTCTTCTTCGCTCAGGTGGGCTTTGATTGCGTCTATTTTCGTAATCAAGTTAATTAGGGTTGTGCCACCACCGGGAACGATGCCTTCTTCTACAGCCGCTTTAGTGGCGTTGAGTGCGTCTTCAATCCGAAGTTTGCGGTCTTTGAGTTCGGTTTCTGTAGCCGCACCCACTTTAATGACGGCGACACCACCAGCTAGTTTGGCAATACGTTCTTGGAGTTTTTCTTTGTCGTAGTCAGAATCAGTTTCTGCTAATTGCTGACGAATTTGAGCGATTCTGGTTTGTACTTCTGGTTTAGTTTCACCAGCAGCTACAATTGTGGTGCTTTCTTTGTCAATGGTGATTTTGCGGGCTTTTCCTAGCATTTCCACAGTGGCTGTGTCTAGGCTTAAACCGATTTCTTCAGAAATCATCTGTCCATCGGTCAAAATAGCAATGTCTTGTAACAATGCTTTGCGGCGATCGCCAAATCCTGGTGCTTTAATTGCAGCTACAGCCAGCACACCCCGTGCTTTGTTGACTACTAGAGTTGCTAAAGCGTCTCCTTCTACGTCCTCAGCAATAATCAGCAAAGGTTGACCCAAACGGGCAACTTTTTCCAATACTGGAACTAAGTCTTGGATGCTGCTGATTTTTTTGTCGGTAATCAGAATGAGAGCGTTTTCAAACTCTACTGTTTGCCGATCATTGTTGGTAATGAAGTAAGGAGAAATATAACCCCTGTCAATCTGCATCCCTTCCACAACTTCCAATTCTGTGGTGAGAGATTTGGATTCTTCAACAGTGATTACACCGTCTTTGGTGACTTTTTCCATTGCTTCGGCAATCATTGCGCCGACTTCAGGATCATTACCAGCCGAAACAGTGGCAACTTGAGCGATCGCACTGCCTTCGACTGGCTTGGCGGCGGTAGCAATTTCTTTAACTAAAGCTTCAATGGTTTTGTCTATTCCCCGCTTCAAGCTGATGGGGTTAGTACCAGCTGCGACGTTCTTCAAGCCTTCTCTAATCATAGCCTGAGCTAAGACTGTGGCTGTTGTAGTGCCATCACCAGCGATATCTTTGGTTTTGGATGCTACTTCTTGGATTAGTCTTGCACCAGTGTTTTCTAAAGGGTCTTCTAATTCCACTTCTTGGGCGACAGTGATCCCATCGTTAACGATTTGAGGTGCGCCATATTTCTTTTCTAAAAGGACGTTGCGACCTTTTGGCCCCAAGGTAATTTTCACCGCATCAGCTAGGGCATTAACTCCCCGTTCTAGCGATCGCCGTGAATCTTCATCAAAGGAAATAATTTTTGCCATGTTTGATCTCTCTAGCGGTTCCATTACACAATTTAGCACTCACAAGAGCAGAGTGCTAATCACTCAAGTAGCTCAGATTATATATGCAAATAAAAAAAATTGATTAATATTACAATTGACACTCATACAGGATACTGGCAGTAATGCTGGATTTGGGGGATGAATCTATACAACTTTCTTGAGTCCCTCGGCATTGCCGACCCTCGCGGCTCCGGCTGGTTGGCAGTAGTCTTTACATTTTGCTTGGCTTGGCTGGTAACGTGGCGTTTGATTCCCACAATCCGCCAATTTGCCCTGCGGGTAGGTTGGGCTGACCAACCAAACGCTCGCCGACTCAACCGTGAACCCTTACCCAATGCCGGGGGGTTAGCTATTTATGCGGGAGTAATTGCCGCAATGGTACTAGCTACCCTTTTACGACCGATTGCACTACAAAGTGTTTTGGCTCAAGTGCTAACTATTTTACTAGGAGGTTCAATCCTAGTGCTGGTGGGTTTTATTGATGATCAGTTCGGTTTACCGCCCTCTGTACGCTTGTGGGCGCAAATTGTCACCGCATTGTTGCTGTATGCAAATGGCATTAGTATCGAGGTTGGTTTCAACACGCCCATTGATTCACTGCTTTCTATGACAGTGACGGTACTTTG
This sequence comes from Nostocaceae cyanobacterium CSSed10_463m, assembly GCA_003556955.1. The sequence continues at coordinate 8,823 of PWQB01000442.1, read as the reverse complement.
GGTAGTGGGGATCACTAACGCGATCAATTTGATGGATGGTATGGATGGATTAGCGGGAGGGGTGAGTTTTATCACCGCTATGAGTTTATTAGGGGTAGCTGCCCAATTTCCCAATCGCGCCGCCGCTATTTTAGTGCTGGCAGCTTTAGGGGGTGGGGCGTTAGGCTTCCTGCGTCATAATTTCCACCCCTCACGGATTATCATGGGTGATGCCGGGGCATACTTTTTTGGTTATGTACTAGCGGCAACCAGTATTTTAGGTAATCTGCAACAAAACACCATTTTTGCCCTTGGCCCGACAGTGTTATTTCTGCTATTGCCTGTACTGGATACTACACAAGTTTTTGTCCGCAGGTTATTGGCAGGTAAAAACCCTCTCAGTACCCCAGGTAAAGACCACATCCACCACAGTTTATTGGCCTTGGGATTTTCCCAACCCCGTGTTGCCTTCACTCTGTGGTCAATTACTTTAGTTTGTAATTTGCTGGCAATGAGAATACAGGGCATGACTTTTGTGGTAATAATTTCTACCGCTATTAGTATCATTTTCCTGTTGGGTTTTACTGTCTGGCACAAATCTAGCCAACCATTCTAAATTATTGTATGTCTGTTTAAATACTGTTGATGGGAGTAAATTAACTTAAATAAACCACATTGTAGGGGAAAGTTTTTTGCGCCCCTACTCAATTTTGTGGTGAAAATATTGGCATTATTCCGAATAATAGCTTAATTTTTTCATGGCGATCGCTTGTCAATACTGTTCGGTTAACGATATTTGCACATTGGAGATCCCCCTAAATCCCCCTTAAGAAGGGGGACTTTGAGGACTTTAGCCCTGCTTTTCAACGGGGGTTGGGGGGATTGCCTACGGCACGCTACGCGAACAAAACCTTAACCGAAAAGTATTGGATCGCTTGTAATCGCCTTTTGCCTAAGTTAGAATTTTTACTATATCGTAAATATACTGTGTCTGGTATTCTATATCTAGAATCCTGTTCGGTAAATTCATCTGTTTCAGGATGGGGGATAGCAATACTAATATTTGTGCTGAACATGACAAACAAAGTTTTTATGAATGAAGTTTCTGTCAAATTGACAGCAATTTTTCATAACGTTAATGACTGGCTGAAGTTCGCGGAGGCAAAAAATGCTATTTTGTTAGGTTTTTCTGGTACTGGTGTCAGTCTCACAATATCTCTGATTACTACAGATAAAAATATCCCCAATTCCTTGCGAATTGGTTTATTTATCGCAAATTCTCTGTTTTGCATTTGCACCCTATTCTGTGCATTCTCTTTTATGCCTAAGATTAATTTAGAACGGTTGTTGTGGGTGATAGCGAAACCTAGCAAAAATTCTCAAATTCAATTGCCAGATACAGATAATTTTTATTATTTCGGACATTTGCAAAAATATAGTTCAACGTCCTTACTAGATGCACTAAATAAGCTTTATTTCGATGGATGTCTCAGCATACCTTATCAGAGAGAACACGAAGACCTTGCCATCCAAATTGTCACAAATGCCAAAATTACATTTTTGAAGTTTCAGCTTTTTACCTATGCCTTATATATTTTAATAGCTGCTCTTTTAGTGATTCCATTCTCAGCTTTAATTAGCCTGATTGTTTATCGCAGGCTGTAATCACAATAACATTAAATGCGGTATTATTAAGATTAATTAAAGACAGGAATGAATCGTAAATTTAAGTTATGGCAGGATCTAAAAATTTAGAAGTAACTGTAAAAACTGTAGTTGAACTTGACCTGTTTGGATATGCAGAAAAGGTCAAGGAGGTAGAAGAAAACTTAGGTGTAAAAGTAGTACGACAACTCAACCAGCAAATTAAAGAGTTTGTCCTGCATGGCTTAGAAGTAGTAAGTAAAACTTGGAAAGATAGCACTATAGCAAGTAATGGAGACAATGCTGTAATTGTTTTTGATGACCCTATCGATGCCTACAAATTTGCTCAAGCTGTTCACAAAAAAGCCCAAGAGCATAATAAATATGTCAGTCCATCAGCGAAACGATGCTTTCGTATTGGTGCTGCAACTGGTGAACTTGCTAATTCAGCCAATGTTAAAAACCTAACAGGATATGCAATTGTTACGGCATACAGGCTGGAAGCAAATGCAAAACCGGGTGAATTTTTGGTTGACCAAAAAACTTATGACGCTATCTGTAATCGTCTAGAACAGGAACACACTTTCACACCAGGAAACATAACAGATAAGAATGGTGCTGAATTCAATGTTTGGCGGTTAAAAATAATTCCCAGGGAATGTCCTGCGTCTAAACAACAATTTTATAACGCGTTGCTGACATTAAACTACGACCAACAATTTGCAGATTTTAATGAAAATTTTCCTGAGTCTCAAGCCAGTTGTTTTTTAATCAAAGGTGAAAATGGCTATGGGCAAGAATTTCTACTGCATAAATTAGTGAAACATAGTAATTTTACTGCTAACCCTGCAAAAATCATTGAAATTCATCTGGGAAATGAAACCTATGTAGAGCAAATATGGCAGAAATTGAGAAAATCTTTATCAGATTTGCAGACAAACTCATTAGAGGCAATAATTGCTCGATTAGAACAAGAATGGCAAGCTAAATCAGTGATTATTATTATTCATTATGTAGAAAATATTTGTCAAACAGAAGAAGCTGAAAAATTGTATGAATTTTGGCAAAACTTACAAGCAAAAAAAGATTCAAAGCAATATAGGCTATTAATGTTTTTAGTTTTCCACACTAAACAAGAAAAAAATATTTTTAAATCTGATGAGAAAAGATATATTTTCCAACTAAAAGATATCAGAACTATTAAAAAAAATTATTTGTGTAATTGGATTCAAAAACATAATAATTCTATTTTCGATTGTTGTTATTCTGATTCTTCAAGGAATTATCAAGATTTAGCAGATGATTTTTACACAAAGAGTAACTCAGGTGTTTTTGATAAATTACTTGAGCAAATTTGCATAACTTACCACGATGAATGGTGGGGATATATAAAAAACCAAATCAAATTAGGATAAACATTGATGACAAATGATATTTCTTGGAAACCTGAATATATAGGTGACAATAAACCAAATCAAGATAACTTACCGTATTTTCCTAGTGATGAGTTGAAAGAATGTGTGAAATTAGCTATCAAACTGGAACGACCCTTATTACTTATGGGTGAACCAGGTTCAGGAAAAACGCGTTTAGCAAAGGCTATTGTTGATGAATTTACTCAAAAATATAAAGATATTCTCGAAGGTAAAAATTTAACAAAATATCCCTACGAAACGTGGTATGTAAAATCTACTAGTCGTGCTAGAGATGGACTTTACATATATGATGCTATCGGACGCTTGCGTGATGCTCAACTTGCAGGAGTTAACCAATTAGATGAGCAGGGACTTAAACATCTTAAAGACCCAAAACAAGAAAAGTATATCAAATTTGGGGCATTGGGGGAAGCTTTTAAAAATTCTGTTTGCAGAACAGTGGTTTTAATTGATGAAATTGATAAAGCGGATATTGATTTTCCTAATGATTTACTTTTGGAATTAGATGAAAAGCGGTTCTTTATTGAAGAAACTCAAACATGGGTTCCTGATGGTGAGATAAAAGCACCGTCACCGATTATAATTATTACTAGCAATAATGAAAAAGATTTACCTGATGCTTTTTTACGGCGCTGTGTCTTCCATTATTTAGATTTCCCTGATGACGAGACATTAATTAAGATTATCCAATCTAAATTGTGTCAGAACAAAAAAAGGGAATTTGAAGAAACAAAGTTAGAGGATGTTTCAAACAATATTCTTGAAAAATTTCTAGAAATTCGGGGAGAAACAGAAAACAGTAGCGGTAAAAAAGTTAGTACCAGCGAATTGATTGACTGGGTAGAAGCATTGATAGAATATCATAAGCTAGAGGAGATTAACGACTTATTGAAAGACAAAACACCTTACTTGAGCTTACTACTGAAAACTCAAGAGTCATTAACCCGTTATCAGCAATAGGTAGTGGACTGACAAGCTTGAACGTAAGGAAAAAATTGTAGGTTGGGTTGACGTTAGGAAACCCAACATCATTAGCAGCGTTGGGTTGCGCTGCGCTTAACCCAACCTACTTCTAACGCACTATTTTAAGCTTGTCACGCCAGTAGACACAAATATTGATAGCTATGTAAAAACAAATTAACTGTAGGGTGTGTTGTCGCGTAGCGCAACGCACCGCCAACAATTCGGCTTAGTGTTTGAATAATTCCAGGTGCGTTAGACAAGTTTTGTTTGACCTCTCCCCCAACCCCTCTCCGACGCGGAAAGGGGAGTAAAAACCGAATATGAGCGATTTACTTATGAGTTTAGTGAATGATTACAATCTGCTCAAATTATTTTCTCGTTTACGCCAAGCTGGTTTACCACTGAGGCTAGAAGATTACTATCTGTTGGATGAAGCTAGAGAACAAGGCTTTTCTCCTCAGAACTTTGGCGAATTGAAAAAATTATGTCGGCGGTTATGGGTGAAATCTCTGTCAGAAAGAGAGATTTTTAATAATTGTTTTGATGATTTTTTGGGAGAACTGAGAAGTTTGGTAATTGAGGCTGCAAAACCGGAAACTTCGGATGCAAATGCAATTGAACCAATACAAAAAACAGGTACTTCTTCAGAATTTCCTCAACCAGTTGCAGTTAATAGTAACGAAAATCAGGACTTATCTGAGAGTAATCAAGGAACAGGTGATACTTTATCTCCTCCAATTGACACAACAAATTCCACGGAGATAGAACCTACACCAGAAATCGTCCAAGCAGTTCCTACAAATGGCAACAAAAAATTTACATTTATTTTTAATAAAGATTATTTTCCTATTAAATGGCGACAGATGCAACAAAGCTGGCGCAGAATGCGTGTGCTGCTACGGGTAGGAAGTGAAACAGAATTAGATATTTTTGCCACAATTAAACAGATTAGCCAAACGGGTTTTTTGCTGTCACCTGTTTTTAAAGCTAGGCGAGTGAATCAGGTGGAATTGTTGTTATTACTCGACCAGAGTAATTTTATGATGCCTTTTGCGCCTTTGACAGAGCAGTTAGTCGCTACATCTAAACAAGGTGGACGTTTGGGAGAGACGAAAGTTTACTATTTTTCTAATATTCTAGATCAAAATTATTTGTTTACTGATGTAAATTTACTAAAGAAAGAATCTCTTAGTCGAATTATTTCCCATTTGCATAAAAACCGGACTGTGGTTTTGATTTTTAGTGATGGTGGTGCAGCGCTGGGTAGTAATGATTCTGATGTAGTCGCTGGGACTCAGGAATTTTTAAATCAAATTCGAGCAGAAGTTAAACAGATTGCTTGGTTAAATCCCATACCGAAAAATCGTTGGTTTGGTAGTAGTGCCAGCAAAATAGCAAATTATGTTCTTATGTATCCATTCAATGAGTATGGATGGACAGCAATAATTGATATTTTAAAGGGGAAAAAATCATACATACCAGAAGATTCTGATTATTTAATCGATGAGTCAGATTTTGCTAGTAAACAGGAAGTTGATAGCGGTTCTCGGTTGAGTGAGATACAAGAACCCCACCCCCAACCCCCTCCCCGCAAGCGAGGAGGGGGCTATAATGTACCTCATTTAAGTGAATACGGTTATGATCAGGATTTGTCTACACAGCTTCAGGAATATATCCCAAATGATGTGAAAAACGATGAAGGTAGATTATATCAATATGAAAGTGCTGTTCGTGATATTACTTATTTTGCTAGGAAGGGTCAAGCTTATTTAGATTTAGCTTGTCATGCTGCTTTTTCTCTGGCTATTACTCCAGATTTAGTTTATTGTTTGCGGAAAAACTTTCGTTTTGGCGACCCAGGAAATCATCAAAATAATTTTGATATTTCTTGGATGGCAATTCCTGACTTATTACTATCTAATATTTGTCGTTCCGCAGGTTATCAGCTATATGAAATGGATAGCGCAGTTCGGCATTTGTTACTTAAATTATTGCTGGAGGAAGAAAGATTTGGTAAACCCCGGCTAAATGAATTGTCTGAATATTTAATTAAATATCTGCAACAAGAATTAAAAAACACAAATTTTAGTATGCAGGATTTTGGGGAAAACCCCAAATGGATAGCTTTAGCCTACACCGAGCCAAATGAACTAGCTAAAGAATTAGCCTTACAATTAAAAACTATTTATGGCGGAAACAAAGCAGAAAAGGTATTGAAAACATCGTTGGTGATGACCTTTGCTGAAACTCTTGTCGCCAATGGGTTTCAGCCACTTTTGACTTATAGTCGTGGGTGGGGACGTTTAACAAGGGGATATACAGAAGGTGCTGAGGAAATATTTCAGGAATTAGGTCAAAAGTCAGAACTGGATATAGCAGGAGTTAAGTTAACAATTCCCCGGACTTTTACCTTTGATGTGGTGACTGTGAATGCTAAAGGTGAGGAAATTAAACGGGAACTGGGTAAAGCGCAATATTTTGGGGAAAACCTGGGGAATGGTGTGATTTTGGATATGGTGGCTATCCCTGGGGGTGAATTTATTATGGGCGCTCCTCAAGGTGAGGAAGCAAGTGGGGATAGTGAACGTCCTCAACATCAGGTGACGGTTCCTGCTTTCTTTATGGGGAAATACCCTGTAACTCAGGCGCAATGGCGAGTTGTGGCTAATTTTGAACAAGTTGAACGCCCACTTCAGCTAGACCCATCAAACTTTAAAGGAGATGATTTGCCAGTAGAAACAATTTCTTGGGATGAAGCGGTGGAGTTTTGTGCTAGACTAAGTAAAGTCACAGGCAAAACCTATCGTCTTCCTAGTGAAGCTGAGTGGGAGTATGCTTGCCGAGCAGGTACGACAACACCATTCCACTTTGGTGAGACAATTACACCAGAGTTAGCGAATTTTGACGGCAACTATACTTATGCTTCTGCACCCAAGGGAGAATACCGTAAAAAAACAACACCAGTGGGCAGCTTTAAATTAGCTAACGCTTTTGGTTTGTATGATATGCACGGTAATGTCTATGAATGGTGCGCTGATTCATGGCACGACAACTATAATGGCGCTCCTAATGATGGTAGCGCTAGGTTAAATGATAATGATAATCGTCGGCTGCTGCGCGGCGGTTTTTGGGGCAGCCATCCGAGGTATTGTCGTTCGGCGTATCGTATTAGGAACGGGCCGGACAACAGGGACGACTATCTCGGTTTTCGGGTTGTTGTTTCGACCGAGAGGACTTAATTCTTTACACTCTTGTCCTCTAACACTTTAAACTTTTTATTTTTCTCTAACCCTCCGCCGAAGGCGGTCGATATTTTTTCTAATTTTAGTACGACAACTATACTTTAGTATCCATCAATCGTCGAGTCTTGTCAAGTGGTCTCATTCAGTGAATAATGTGGGTTATAAGATAGAGATTTTTGAGAGAATGGCAGATTTACCAATTATTCAAAAGACTTACGACCTGATTAAATGGTATGTACCGATTTTAAACCGTTTGCCCAGACAACATAAATTTGCTTTGGGTGATCGGATGGTTGCGGGACTTTACGATTTACTAGAGGGTTTAATTTTAGCACGATATGCTCAAGAAAAAATCACGCAGTTACAATTATTAAATGCCAAATTAGATATTTTGCGGCATCAGAATCGGTTATTGTTTGATTTTCAGCAGTTTGATGGGCAAAGATATGAATATGCTGGGCAATTAATTAATGAAATTGGGAATGAATTGGGTGGCTGGATTAGACAACAGCGCCAAAAAGGGATGAATTAATGAAACGCTACGGTAATTTTTATCCCGAAATTACAGATTTTATGAATTTAATTTCAGCAGTACGTAAAGCACAACGGGGTAAGCGGTTTCGAGAGAATGTTTTAAAATTTAATTATAACCTGGAAGCAGAAATAGCAAAAATTAAGTATGAGTTAGAGTCCAAGACTTATCAACCAGGACGTTACAAAACTTTTGAAATTTATGAACCCAGACCTCGCTTAATTTCTGCTGCACCCTATAGAGACAGGGTAGTGCATCATGCTTTATGTAATATTATAGTTCCCACTTTTGAAAATACTTTTATTCGCGATTCCTATGCTAACCGTTTAGGGTTTGGGACTCATCGAGCTTTACGCCGCTTCACTAAATTTGCTCGTTCTAGTCGCTATGTTTTGCAGTGCGATATTAAAAAATATTTCCCTAGTATTGACCATGAAATTCTGAAAACACTTTTGCGTCGCAAGCTGAAATGTCAAGATACTTTGTGGTTAATCGACACAATTATAGATAACAGTAATCCGCAAGGGGCGCTGATTGAACATTTTCCCGGAGATGATTTACTTTCGCCTTTGCAACACCGTCGGGGATTACCTATTGGCAACCTGACGAGTCAGTTTTGCTCTAATGTTTATCTCAATGGTTTAGATCATTTTATCAAAGAAGAACTGCAAGCTAAGAAATATGTGCGTTATGTTGATGATTTCGCTTTGTTTGCAGATGATGATGAGTTTTTAGCTGAAGCACGAGTAGCAATAGAAAAATATTTGGTAAATCTGAGATTAAAACTGCATCCGGTGAAAAGTCAATTATTTGAAACTGAATATGGAGCAAATTTTTTAGGCTTTCGGATTTTACCAGACAGCATCCGAGTTAGAACTCAGAACCTGCGAATAGGAAGTGGTAGGTGTCAACCGAACAGTTGCTCAACTCTTTGAGAAATGCGGGTTTAATCGAATAGGTCACCTCACCCCTAACCCCTCGCCTTGTGAAGGAAGCAACGTGTACACACAAGTCGTGAAATTCTCTG
>PWQB01000018.1 GCA_003556955.1 Nostocaceae cyanobacterium CSSed10_463m | reverse complement strand
CGGTTATTCCTACTCATGTTGAAACTAAAGCTATTTTACCAAAACTGGTAGGCTCAAGTCTACCTAATAGTTTTCATCCCTGGACTAAAGTCACAGGGTTTTCAACATATCCTTTATAAAAACCGATATATTTTAGCTGTTCTAATCAGCCAGTGGATCAACACCCATGTTGACAACTGTATTTCTCAGGACTGTGATTTGTTGACCAAAATCAAGTTGCTTAATAGCTTCTAATACTTTGACTACATCACGAGAAGGTTGGTAGTTAGAAGGCATTGGGGCGACTAAGCCTTGAACCATCAACTCTGATAATTCAAACCAGAAAGCTAATTTAGTATTAACGCTCCAAATTCCGTAGGAACGGCTAATTTGTGTATTTCTTTTAGCAGCTAAGTCTCTCATCACATCTAACTGTTGAGCATGAGACATCTGCTTGATTTGATTCAGCACACCTTCAGCAAACTGCATCCGGGCAGCACCTGGGGCGGCTGGGGTAATAGAACGACCCATTTCGGTGTATACATACCACAGCAGTGCTAGTTGGTCATCTACACTGAGAGATTTAAATAAATCAGTAGTGGTTGTAACACCATTTTCTAAACGTGTGTTGGAATCAAAAATATTAGTGAATTGGTTTGATTCTGTTGTAGCGTTCATAGTTTTACCCAAAATTTTTAGTAAGTGTTAATTCAACAATTGTCCAATTGAGATTTATATCTTTTTCGGACAAAAGTGGAATGTTAGAGGATACCCCAGAAGTGAAGGAAACCTTGACCAGAGAACACTTCGATTAAAGCTGCGGCTACAAAACCGATCATTGCCAAACGACCATTCCAATTTTCGGTTTGAGTGGTGAATCCCCAATTCCAAGCGTTGCGGTTCTCTGTAACTGGTGTTGTGGTTGTGCTTTTCATGGTTAATACTCTCGGTAGGAATTAATAAAGGTTTTTGTTGCCCTCTATTAAGCAATGTAACAGATATTTTAAATAATGTAACGAAAAGTTGCAAAAGAATTTTAAATAGTATCTATAAGAATTTCCTCTGATTTGCTTTTCAGCGATAAACTCAAATCCCCGACTTCTCGCAGAAGTCGGGGATCTTGTGGTGTGTAACTTATTGAGGATTTCTAGAGATTAACGTCTACTTTCTGAGCTATCCTCAGCTTGGCAGAACGCGATCGCGGATTTTGAGATAATTCCTCCTCTTGAGCAGTAATGGGCTTTTTAGTCAATACTTTTAACAAAGGAGAATTACGCAAACCATGCTTTACCGGACGATCTTCCAGACTGTGAAAACTGATAATGGCAATGCGTCCACCAGGAACCAGGGCATTAGGGGCTTGATCTAAAAAGGTTTCTAAAGACTTTAACTCATCATTGACCACAATTCGCAAAGCTTGAAAAACCCTGGTTGCTGGATGAATGCGACCATAACGGTATTGACGGGGGACAGCATAGGCGATCGCCTCAGCCAATTCAGTGGTAGTTTGAAATGGTCGTTTTTCTACAATCCGTCTAGCAATGCGCCGTGATAGTCGTTCCTCACCGTATTTAAAGAAAATATCTGCTAATTCCCCCTCATCCCATTCATTAATTACATCAGCAGCCGTTAAAGACTGTTGCTGATTCATTCGCATATCCAGATTTGCCGCGTGGCGAAAGCTAAAACCTCGTTCTGGTTGGTCTAAATGGTAGGAACTGACACCCAAATCAGCCAGGATACCATCGAAAGTGTCAGGACTATATTTATAAGATGAAAAATTGCCGTGAATAAACTCTACCCTGTCACCAAACTCAGCTAAATGCTTTTGCGCCGCCCCTAAAGCATCCTCATCTTGGTCAATAGCCGTTAGCCGCACATCGGTGGCAGCTGCTAAAATCAAGCGACTGTGACCACCACCGCCCACTGTAGCATCCAAATAATGGCCGCCAGGACGTATAGCCAACCCCTCAATGACCTCTTGACTTAAAACCGGCACATGAAGAAATTCAGCGCCTACAATTCCTTGGATCTCAAGCTCCATATAATAGTTGAAGAAGTGAAACAAAATGAAACAGCAAGTAAAATCTCTTTGCTGCCACCCCTCTCCAACATACTCCTGTATGGGCGATAGATGTAGAAGCTTCTGGAGCGACTGCTCAAAAATATTGCCCTGACTGAAGAGGCAGAGGGGAAGGGGGCAGGGAGCAGGGGGGAACAAGCCCGAACCCTATGCGCGGGGCAAAGCGGACAGGGGTAATCTTCCCCGCTCTTTTAGGGCGCTTAAACTGGGGCGGAGAACAAGCTCCGTTTCAGTCTTCTCCCTTGCTCCAATGCTCCCTGCTCCCCTGCTTCTTTTGACAAAATTAATTGAGTCTGGTTGGCATCACGCAGTTCAAGTTGAAAATTTCATCACTGGAGAACAAGGAACTTATGGCAAGACTAGAAACCCGCACCGAACCAATGGTGCTGAATATGGGGCCACATCATCCCTCCATGCACGGGGTTTTGCGGTTAATTGTCACATTGGATGGCGAGGATGTCGTTGATTGTGAACCGGTAATTGGCTATTTGCACCGGGGAATGGAAAAAATTGCCGAAAACCGCACTACTGTGATGTACGTCCCTTATGTCAGTCGGTGGGACTATGCAGCTGGGATGTTTAACGAAGCAGTCACCGTTAACGCCCCGGAACAATTAGCCGGTGTAACTGTTCCCAAACGCGCCAGCTACATTCGCGTCATCATGCTGGAACTAAATCGAATTGCTAACCACCTTCTCTGGTTTGGCCCCTTTCTGGCTGACGTAGGCGCACAAACTCCCTTCTTCTACCAATTTAGAGAACGGGAAATGATTTATGATTTGTGGGAAGCTGCCACCGGCTACCGGATGGTAAACCACAACTATTTCCGCGTTGGTGGCGTAGCAGTAGACTTACCCTATGGTTGGGTAGATAAATGTTTAGATTTTTGTGACTACTTATTACCCAAAATTGACGAGTATGAACGTCTAGTCACAGATAACCCCATCTTCCGCCGTCGGATTGAAGGTATTGGCACAATTTCCCGCGAACAAGCAATTAACTGGGGACTATCAGGCCCAATGTTACGCGCTTCTGGAGTGAAGTGGGATTTGCGGAAAGTTGACCATTACGAATGTTACGACGATTTTGATTGGGATGTACAGTGGGAAACCGCCGGTGATTGCTTCGCCCGTTACGTGGTGCGGATGCGAGAAATGCGTG
>PWQB01000746.1 GCA_003556955.1 Nostocaceae cyanobacterium CSSed10_463m | reverse complement strand
CAAGTTAAAGCCACACCTTTCCAACAAAAAGAATTTGCCGGTTTTTGTGACAGCAAAGCCTATTGGCTCGATGATTACGCCTTATTTATGGCGCTCAAAGATGCTAATAATAATACCAGTTGGCATACTTGGGAATCAGAACTTGTCAAGCGTGAACCAGCCGCAATAGACCAAGCTAGGGAAAAATTAACTTCTGAAATTTATTATTATAAATTTGTCCAATTTGAATTTTTCCGCCAGTGGTCAGAACTCAAATCTTATGCCAACATGAGCGGGATTTATATTATTGGCGATATTCCTATATATGTAGCCCAAGATAGCGCTGATGTCTGGGCGCATCCTCATATCTTTTGTCTCGATGAAGAGACTAGAGAACCGGCTTTAATGGCGGGAGTTCCACCAGATTACTTTAGTGAAACTGGTCAATTATGGGGAAATCCGGTTTATAACTGGGAAGAGTTACAAAAACAAGATTTTAAATGGTGGGTTGGTCGCTTTGAGGCGATGCTGGATTATATAGATGTCATTCGTATCGACCATTTTCGGGGATTTGAGGCTTATTGGGCTGTGGAAAGAGGAGAAGATACAGCCATGAATGGAGAGTGGATAAAAGCCCCAGGAGATGAATTATTTGATGCAATTAAAGCTAAATTAGGCACACTACCAGTTTTAGCGGAAGATTTGGGAGTAATTACCCCAGAAGTGGAAGCGCTGCGGGATAAGTATGAATTTCCCGGTATGAAGGTTTTGCAGTTTGCGTTTGGTTCTGATCCCGGTAATCCTTTTTTACCCTTCAACTACACACGTAATGCTGTAGTTTATACAGGGACTCACGATAATGACACAACTGTAGGCTGGTTTGATCAAGCTAACGATTGGGAAAAGCGCAACTTATTACTGTATTTAGGTTGTATCAGTCCTGAAGGCATCCACTGGGATATCATTCGACTAGCTTTGAGTTCCATTGCTAATCAAGCAATTATACCTTTGCAGGATATTTTAGGGTTGGGAACTGAGGCGCGGATGAATTTTCCCAGCACTGCTGAAGGTAACTGGGGTTGGCGTTATCAGTCATCTATGTTAACAAAAGAACTAGGCGATCGCCTCAAAAATCTCACTCAACTCTATGGACGCGCACCCCAGGCGAAGTAAATTTTATGACTCAGAAAAAATAAAATCTTCGTAGGTTGAATAGAAAAAATTGAAACCCACCGAAACCAAGGATTATTGGTGTTGGGTTTCGTTCTTCTACCCAACCTTGCGGGATGCGGGAAACTGAGCGTCTTTAGACACCAGAAGCTAAATCGGCGTGATAACTGTTAACTGTTAACTGTTAACTGTTTCAATACCTAGGTTTAGCAGCTATCTTGATTTCTCTTTCTTTCCCTGGTTCTCCCATGCGCTGCGCTGCTTGCTGGTTGACACTCATCAACACACTACCAGCATTATCAGTTTTCACTGTTAGTTGCTCTTGGGCTTTCCAAGTGCGCTGAGATCCTTCTGGAAGGACACCTTCAAACTCAATTTTGCCATCAGCGACTACGCGAATCCAGGATGATGCTTTTAAAGTGACACCAATATGTACTGACTGATGATTATTGATGCGATTGAGGTGGTTACTAAAAGGTTGTGAATTGGTTGGTGGTGGAGAATTTAATTGATTTGGCTGTGGTTGAAAAACAGTTTCTCGTCTTGGCTGTTGATTGCTATCGCTCAGAGCATTGTTATTCAGTAATTGAGATAAACCACTGACAGAGCATACAATTACAAATATGTAAAGTACGTAAAGGTGAAGAGGACGTAATAGATTAATTGCCTGTTTTTTATCAGTCAGAGGTAAACTCACTGCTTGAGAACCGACAGGAAAACTATTAGCAAATTCTGCTCCATTCAAGCCTAATGCATCGGCAAATTGTCTGATTAAACCTTGAATATAAACAGGTTCTGGTAATTCATCTAATTTACCTTCTTCAATGGCTTGTAACAACCGCCGAGGAATTTTGGTCAAAACTACCATTTCTTCCAGTGATAAAGCACGTTCTTCACGAGAAGCCAACAGGCGATCGCCCAGTTCTGCTAATTTTGCCGATTGTTGTTGTTTTAACGAAGGTTTGGGCTGCGCTTGAGCTTTACTTTTTAGCCATTTCATGCTTTTTGTGATCTCCTGACCTCAACTGAATCTTTAACAGGTAAATGCTTAATATGCTCTTTTAAAAAGCGAACCTCAGCATCTCTTAGAGAACGATAGTGTCCCTCTCTTAAAAAGGGTCTGTTTGGCATTTGTAATTGAATTGGGCCTATGGAAGTACGATGTAGCTTAGTTACTGGATATCCCAACTGTTCTGCTACACGGCGGATCTGTCTGTTTCTTCCCTCTTTTAAAATTATTTCTAAATGGGTATTTTTTGCAAGAGTTTCAATTATATGGACTTTTGCCGGACGTGTTTTTCTCCCATCTAAGACCACACCCTCACACCAAATTTTGAGAATTGCTGAAGAAGGATGTCCTTTGACCAAAACCTGATATGTCTTAGGAATACTGTGGCTGGGATGGGTGAGTCCAAATGTCAATTCACCATCGTTTGTGAGAATTAATGCTCCTGTTGATTCTGCATCTAAACGGCCAACTGGGTGTATTCCTGAACCAGTACGTAACTCTGAAGGAAGTAAATCCAACACTGTCTTTCTTCCTTGTGGATCGTAGCAAGTGGAAACTACCCCGGCTGGTTTGTGTAGTAATAGGTATATTGAAGGCGGCCGCTGCTGGGCAGATATTGGCTTACCATCTATGGAAATTCTATCTTTTTTCGGGTCAACTTTTTGACCTAAATGTGCTAAAACGCCATTAATCCGCACACGCGATCGCCGAATCATTTCTTCAGCTTCACGACGTGAGGCAATACCCCATTGTGCCAAAATCTTTTGTAACCGTGCCTCCATATTGAAATTATTGTGTACGCTCTAAATTGTTTAAATAATCAACATAATATTGATGTTTTGTGCTGAGTAGCTATCAATGCTACATTTAAAGCTTGTTTAAGTTCACTCAGTGGTTGAGCAAGTCCCTGGCAATAGAGTGGTGAAATGTCTGAGCAAAATTCTCCAATTAAAAATTCACATAAAATCCGCATTATTACAAACGTTTTGACAACAGCCCTGAAGCTTTGGTTAAAATCGCAAGTTAGCGCTGTCTCACAATTAGAAGTAGAGATCAAAGCGAGCGATCGCCAAATCCTCTCTGGTTGTATTCCCTGGGTATCCATATTGGCTAGTGATGCTGTTTATCAAGGCCTTCATATTACACGAGTTCAACTTATAGCTGAAAATATTCAGCTAAATATAGGAGCCATACTCAAGGGTAAACCAGTCAAACTATTAGAAACAGTACCAGTTATGGGCAATTTAGTTGTCGAAGAAAAGGATCTGAATACCTCTGTCTCATCTGAACTATTATCTACTGCTTTAAATGATGTAGTGTTTCAAATCTTACCAGAAAACTGCCTAAAATCTCAGCCGATTTCTTGGCAAAAAATAATACTTGATCAGAATAAAATTATACTTAAATCTATTATATCACCTACCAGCGAACCCACACCACTAGAGATTTTTTTAAATTTAAACTTAGTCAGTGGTCATGAATTGAACTTAGAAAACATCCAAGTTATGCAAAACAATATTAAACTTTTAGAGGATAAATATAGCCATAACTTATATCTTGGTTCAGATGTCGATATTAAACAACTCAGTTTGCTTCCTGGTAAGTTGGTATGTGAAGGTAAAATTAACGTCAATCCTTGAGGGAATAGGGAACAGGGTTAGCCAAGCGTAGGCAGCGCAGCGAGTATTTTGAATTTTGGATTGACTCCACCCTAAAGTGTGGAGCTTTTGAAGGATATACCATTAAAAGTGTGAATTTGGGGTTGAATAAATCAGAAAAGTTGGGGATGACAGATAGCTGAAACTGTTCCCTGTTCCCTGTTCCCTGTTCCCTGCATCCACGACAAAAATTTTATGCCTCTAAGCGCAGCTATGCCGTCAGGCTTTACGGCACGCTACGCGAACAGCAAACCCTAGATATTTTCAATCAACGGTAATAAAAGTGTGACGAAATAGTAAACCAAAGGAGCTGTAAATATATAGCTATCGGTGCGATCTAAAATGCCACCATGACCGGGGATCAATTGGCCTGAGTCCTTAACTCCAGCATCACGCTTAAGCATAGACTCAGTGAGATCACCTAAAAGACTGGCAACACCAATGAGAGAACCCAAGGCTATACCAGTGAAGAGAAATTGAGGCCAATGTAAATAATAAGCTCCGGCTATGGCTACAGCAATACTAGCCGTGATTCCAAAAACTGCACCTTCAACAGTTTTTTTAGGGCTGATGTCAGACAAACGGGTTTTACCAAAGAATTTGCCAATAATATAAGCACCAATATCAGCTGCCCAAATACACAAAAAAGTCAGCACTGTCAAAGTCAACCCTTGCGGTAGAGAGGCAGACCTATTTTGCTGCCAGGTGAAAATATCTGTCCAATCTGTAGGCCAGTAGCCACCAAAAGGGAGATTGCTCATGGCTAAACTACCCAGAGTCCGTAACCGCACCCAATAACTCGACAGATACCCCACATAAAATAACCCCATAATCGAAGCCGAAATATCAGCAATCGTGGCCATTTTGGGTTGAAACAGTAGATAAAAACAAATTAATGTTCCAGCTATAGGCATGACAGCATCAGCCAAAGTTTCATTAATATTACAAATCACCAGTAAGGCTTGGCTGACAAACATGGTAGTTTTAGCAGCAGGAACAATACCTCTAGCTCGTACTAAATTAAAATATTCTTCTTGACCTAAAAATACAACTATCGCAATGGCGATGGTAAAGTACCAGCCACCCAAAAGGGTAGCAACCAGAGCAAGGGCGATGGCGACAATTCCACTAATAATCCGAGACCAAGGCATAAAACTATTTTGAATGAGGTATTGGGGATTGGGGAGCAGGTATTGGTTATTGACTATTAGAAAAACTTGTCGTTCCTAGTCCCCAGTCCCCAGTCCCCAGTCCCCAATCTAGTCTAGTTTCTCACCACTGAGGATAAAAATGGGATCTACGGCTGTAAAGGTTTGAGAAAAGCCACGGGTTTCCAAGCGGTTAACAGCCGACTGCACAACTTCAATATTTCTAGCTCGTAACTCAGAGAAGCCTTGAGAAATAGCATACAAGCCTTCTAAATTAGCCGCAGTGGCCACCACTCTACCCGATGGAGGCAAATGCTGCCATACCGTTGGCAAAATATCCTGCATGGGTTTTCCACCCTCAATACAAACCCGGTCAGGCGCTACTTTGAGATCATGTAAACATTCTGGAGCGCTACCTTCAATTACTTCTACATTTTTGACTTCAAAGCGATCGCAATTGCGTTTAATTAATTTGGCTACATCTTCATCTCGTTCTACAGCAATAATTTTTCCTTGAGGACACAGTAGCCCTGCTTCTACGGGAATCGTCCCCGTTCCCGCCCCAATATCCCATAATACAGAATCTGGTTTGAGCCGCAATTGAGAAATCAATAATAGCCGCACTTCTCGCTGGCTGAAGGGAATACCAGGCAAATGCTCAAATAATTCATCAGGAATACCAGGGGTAATATAAGGCCAAAGTTGGGAGGGCATAAAAGACACAATTATACTAAAGATATCAGCTTGCCCAATTTGACAAGCAATCAGCGAAAAAAACTTTTGAAATGGTTAGCGAAATTTTAGGCGATCGCTACGAAGTCCAGCAGCTATTGGGAAAAAAATCAGGGCGACGGACACTATTAGCAAGGGATCAGACAACCGGGGAATTAGTAGTCCTAAAGTTACTCTCATTTAATAGTGACTTTGAATGGGATGATTTGAAGCTGTTTGAGCGTGAAGCCGAAACTTTAAAATCTTTATCCCATCCTGCTATACCTCGCTATTTAGACTATTTTGAAGTAAATTCCCCAAAGATTAAAGGCTTTGCCCTAGTACAAAGTTATATCCCCGCTCAAACTTTAGAGCAATACCTAAAAGCTGGGCGCACTTTTACCGAAACTGAAGTTAAACAAGTCGCCACAGACGTTTTAGAAATTCTTATTTACTTACATGGGTTATATCCGCCTGTGATTCACCGTGATCTTAAGCCTAGTAATATTTTATTGGGTGAGCGTTCGGGGAATAGTATCGGTCAAGTTTACCTAGTGGATTTTGGTTCAGTACAAACTGTCTTGGCTGCTGAAGGGGGAACCCGGACTATTGTCGGTACTTATGGTTATATGCCACAGGAGCAATTTGGGGGGCGAACTGTTCCCGCTTCTGATCTTTATAGTTTGGGTGCAACTTTAATTTACTTACTCACTGGAACTCATCCGGCAGATTTACCCCAAAAAGATTTTCGCATTCAATTTGAGAAAGTAACTGACGTTAGTCCCAGTTTGAGGAAGTGGTTACAGTGGATGACCGAACCAATGCTAGAACGCCGAGCCAGTTCGGCTGATGCGGCTTTAAAAGCTTTGAATCAGTCTGAGTTAACCACTTTCTCTACTTTAAATATCGTCAAACCTGCGGGGAGTAAAATTCAACTCACCAAGAATTGGGATAATTTGGAAATTCTCATTCCACCAGTGGGGTTTAAAGCTTCGATGTTATTCACTGGTGTATTTGCGGTCGGGTGGAACTCGTTTATTCTCTCTTGGACAATTGGCGCTCTTGTAGCCTCTTTTCCTCTGAATCTCCCCGTTTTATTGTTCTCACTGCCTTTTTGGTGGGCTGGTTTTTTTATGATACGGACCTTATTAATGGGTTTATTTGGCAAAGTGAGATTGAGTTTAAACCAGCAGCAAATCGCCTTGCGACATGAGTTATTGGGATTTAAATTTGATAGTCCCCAGCCATCCCCTAGAAACAGGATCACAAAACTTGTTTATATCCCCAAACATATTACCAAAGATTCTGAAGGTGATAAAACTCAAGTACCAGCGCAATTGGAGATTTGGGCAGGAGTGAAAAAATACACTCTGAGTCTCAATTCTGGGGCGATGCAATCGGAAGCAGAACTGGAATGGTTAGCCCATGAATTAAGCGATTGGTTAGGTATGGAAATCAGCAAATAATGGTACTTTAATATTTATATACCCTTAACAGGCAAAAGATTATGTTTGGACTGGGATGGCCGGAAGTAGTGATCATTGCCATAGTCGCTATTGTAATTTTTGGCCCTAAAAAAATTCCTGAATTGGGAAGTGCGTTAGGTAAAACCTTACGGGGTTTTAAAGAAGAATTAAACTCTGATGATGATGACAGTACTACTGAACAAGAAAAGCAATAGCCAACGGTAGAGACGCAATGATCCGTCTCTACTGTTCAAGCTAAAGCAAAGTATTGATCACAGAAGATGTCACCCCATTTTGGCTATCTACGATAGTTGTGGAGGTATTTAGTTGCTGTACCTCCTCTGTCACTAAACCGCGTAGCTTGATCAACTTAATAGCTCGTTTAACACTTTCAGGCAGAATTACCACCAAACTGTTATCAGGAGCCATATCCAAAGCTTTATTGATTGCTGTGGCTTCATCCAAAATCGACTCATAACGAGAGTTGGGATTGACTTGAGTTATGCCTTGAGTAATCAAATCGGCTGCTGATCCCCGTGAACGTCCCCTAGTGTCGTCGTCTTCTTTGACAATGATGTAGTCAAAAATATCTGCTGACAATTTACCCAAGGTGACAAAATCTTCATCGCGGCGATCGCCAGGGCCACCAACTACGCCTATACGTTCTCCTGTGGTCCAATTACGGACAAAAGAACCCAAGGCTTCATAACTAGCTGGATTGTGAGCATAGTCTACTAAAGCGTGGAATTTCCCTAGATTAAATAAATTCATCCGTCCTGGCGTTTGACTCACAGAAGCCCGGAACGTCTTCAAGCCAGCCCGAATTTCCTCAATAGTGACGTTTTGGACAAAGGCTGCCAAACTAGCTGCTAAAGCATTAGCAATCATAAATGGCGCACGTCCACCCATAGTCAAGGGAATATTTTCTGCTCTTTCAATACGATGAGTCCAATCACCTTTAACAATTGACAGATAGCCATTTTCGTAAACTGCTGCTACTCCTCCCTTTTGGACGTGCTGCCGCACCAATTCCGAGTCAGGATTCATTGTGAAGTAGGCAATATTAGCTTTTGTTCTCTCTGCCATTGCGGCTACACGGTGATCATCAGCGTTCAGTACTGCGTAACCATCAGGAAACACAGCTTCTGCGACTACACTTTTGAGGTTCGCTAACTGTTCGATAGTATCTATATCGCCTATGCCTAAATGATCAGCCGCGACATTTAACACTACACCGACGTTAGCAGTTTCAAACCCTAGCCCAGAGCGAAGAATACCACCACGAGCCGTTTCCAGCACCGCTACTTCCACAGTGGGGTCTTCCAGAATGACGTGGGCGCTTTGCGGCCCGGTATTATCTCCAGATTCGACTAAGTATTCACCGATATAAGTCCCATCTGTAGTAGTATATCCAACTACTTTTCCTGTTTGTTTGTAGATATGTGCTAATAGTCGAGTTGTGGTGGTTTTACCATTAGTACCTGTGACACTCAAGATGGGGATCAGTCCTGATTGCTGGTTAGGAAACAGCATATCCATCACCGCTCCAGCAACGTTGCGGGGAGTACCTTGGCTGGGGGCAACGTGCATTCTAAAACCAGGTGCAGCATTGACTTCTACAATTACTGCATCCATTTCTCGGAAAGGACGACTAATATCTGTAGTCACAATATCGATACCAGCGATATCCAAACCAATAATTTTAACTATTCTTTGTGCCAGCCAAATATTTTCAGGGTGGATTTCATCAGTGCGATCTATAGCACTACCACCTGTACTTAAATTAGCCGTTGCACGCAGGTAACAAATTACTCCTTTTGGAGGTACGCTATTGATGGTGTAACCTTGTCTTTCTAACAGTTGGTAGCTGTTGCGATCTAGTTCAATTTTCGTGAGGATTTTATCATGACCGTCACCGCGATTGGGGTCTTGGTTGGTTTCTTCAATCAGGTCACCAATGGTGGATCTGCCATTACCAACGACGTGAGCTGGTACACGTTCGGCTACGGCTACAACTTTGCCATTGACTACTAGTACCCGGTGATCTCGCCCGACGTAATAGCGCTCAACAATAATTGAGCGAGAAATTTGTCTAGCCGCCTCATAAGCTAACTCAGCTTCATCCCAGTTTCTGATATCAATGGTAATCCCACGTCCGTGGTTGCCATCCGAGGGTTTAATGACAATGGGATAGCCGCCAACATACTCTATGGCTTCTTCTAGGTCGTCTAAAAAGTTAATTACAGTGCCTCTAGGGACTGGAGCGCCAGCTGCTGCGAGAATGCGTTTAGTCGCTTCTTTGTCGCAAGCTAGTTCCACACCCAAAATACCGGTATTATTGGTCATTGTGGCCTGCATCCGCTTCTGATTCACGCCATAACCTAGCTGAATCAAAAAGCGCGCACTCAACTGTGTCCAGGGAATACCTCTTTTTTCGGCTTCTTTAACAATTGCTTCTGTGGAAGGCCCCAAAGAAGATTCACGCCATAAGTCTTTGAGGTCTAGAATATCTTGTTCGAGTTCTGCTTTTGGATAACGACCCCTATCAACGATACTTTGGCACAGCCGCACAGCAGCTCGTCCAGCGTAGCGTCCCGCTTCCTCATTCAGGTACTCGATCACTACCTGGAAAATTCCAGGCGTGGCAGTTTCACGGGTGCGCCCAAAGCCTACATGCATTCCAGCTAATTCCTGGAGTTCTAAGGCTACGTGTTCCACGATATGGCCCATCATAGTGCCTTCTTTAACCCGCATCAGAAAACCACCGCGACAGCCAGGCGAGCAGTAGTGACCCTCCAGACTTGGTAGCGCCTCTACTAATCCTTCATAAAAGCCAGGGATTTCATTCGAGGGCATCTCGGCAAGGTTTTCTAAGTCGAGGCGCATGACGATTAGCTTATGGCGTCGAATGCTCCAGTAGTTTGGGCCACGTAATGTCTGGATCTTGAGGATTCTCATGGGAATAGGTAGATGGAGATTCGGAACCAAAATTCTAGTTTCTTACTGAAATTGATAGCTAAACTGTTTATTGCGAACAGTTTTTTCTTTTTCATGGTATATTCATGATTTTTTTACAGCAAGAAACCCAGTCAGCGATGCCTTTGGCCGTAAGCAACAATACAGTCTAACCGACCATACTCGATTACGTCAGCTGGAAATGCGATGTACAGCAGGCAATACAGTCCGCTGATAAAGATGAAATCTATCGCCATAACTGAGGATGTGCAGTCGTAAATTATGCACGGTTAGAGGTTCATCAGCGCCGACATGAGGTTCATTGGTATGGGTAACTTCTGTGGGATCAACAATGGTGACACTGCCTTTGCCCACAACTTGTAGCCAACCATCCCGTTCAAAGACGGCACAGGTATCTTCATCAATACCAATACCGAGACGGTCAGGATGAGCTGCGATCGCACTAATCAGGCGACCCATGCGATTACGATTGTGAAAATGCTGGTCAACGATCACTTCCGGGATAAAACCCAAACCCGTTGCCATATCGACCAATGAACGATTTGGAGTTTCACCACTACCACCGCCAGCAATCATGTGATGCCCCATGACAGCAGCCCCGGCGCTCGTGCCTGCTAGGGTGAGTTGTCCGGCTCTTACCCGTTGTCGGATAATTTCCATCGCTGGCGTATCTGATAACACGCCGCAAAGACGTAATTGGTCGCCTCCGGTGAGAAATACACCACTACAGGCTTCCAATGACTCTTTGATTTCGGGAGTTTCACACTGTTCTCGTTCGCGGATGTCTAAAATCTCGACCTTTTCAGCACCCATTTCTTCAAAGAGGCGAATATACCTACCACCGATGATAGCGGGTTCACGAGAAGCCGATGGAATAATTGTAATATAGGCCTTACTAGCACCAGCACGACCAAAAAAAGTTCGCAGGATATCGCGTCCATGAACTTTGTCTTCTGCGCCTCCGATAACCAGAACGGCGGTTTTAGTTGCTTGGGGTGTCCTCATTTCCAGCGATTTAGCTTTTAATTGGGGCATTATGTTTCTCCTGTCAACAACTTCAGGTGAATTTAACAAGGTATGGGCTATGGCCTCGCAGGCTATCAGTAGACTGATGATTTTTGCACTTTTTTTGAGAAGAAAATTGTCTGAAGTTAGGATCTGTGTAAGTGGTAGATTTAACTTCTCGCCTGAGCCAGATGAAGCCTCAAATTTCATCTGTCCGTTGATTTTTCTCAAAGCCGGTGCCTTGTTGTTCACCTGTAAACTTTTTCCAGACTGGCAAAATAATGCTTGGGAGACTAGAGATGACACTTCTATCCAGGGGTTTTCCCCCTTCAATCAAATGTCCGGTTTCCCCCTGGTATGGGGGTTCATCAGGTTTTAACACGCTTTTTTTGAGGCTGGGCTTATGCAGCCACCGAAGTTGTTAACTTGGTCAGATTATTAATTTAAATGTACTTGTGACAATATTTAAACACAAATTAAGTAATTAGAAAAACTTTTGATCCTGCTTTAAATCAATAGTTCTGGTACTTTTTGTCACTATTGATTAAACTTATCTGTAGTTCTATCCTACATTGACCGATTGTGTTTGCTAGACATTCAAATTTAAGATTAGTGTTCTCGAATACGAATTACTGTGCGCTTTGATATAGTTACACTTTTTCCTGACTGTTTTACCTCAGTTTTAAGTTCTGGGCTGCTGGGTAAAGCTTTAGCTAAACAGATTGCCCAAGTGAATTTGGTTAATCCTAGAGATTTTACCACCGATAAGCATCATAAGGCTGATGATGAACCTTATGGTGGTGGGGTGGGGATGCTGATGAAACCAGAACCAATCTTTACTGCCGTGGAGTCGCTGCCCTCGCTACCCCGCAGAGAGATTATTTTAATGAGTCCCCAAGGGCAAACCATGAATCAACCCTTGTTGAAAGAATTGGCTACCAATTATGACCAGTTAGTAGTGATCTGCGGTCATTACGAAGGGGTAGATGAGCGGGTGCTGCATTTAGTGACTCGTGAGGTGTCTTTAGGCGATTTTATTCTCACTGGTGGGGAAATTCCCTCAATGGCATTACTGAATGGTGTGGTGAGGCTTCTACCAGGCACTGTGGGCAAAGTCGAATCCATCAAGGCGGAAAGTTTTGAGGAAGGCTTGCTAGACTATCCCCAGTACACTCGCCCGGCAGATTTTCGGGGCTGGAAAGTCCCTGATGTCTTGTTATCTGGGAATCATGCCGAAATTGCCCGATGGCGATATGAACAACAAATCCAAAGAACAGGCGATCGCCGTCCCGATTTGCTAGAAAAATGGCAACAGGAGAAGCAGGGGTGCAGGGAGCAGGGGGGAAGAGGCAGGGGTGCAGGGGGCAGGGTGCAGGGGGGAGAAGAGACTTCTTAATGACTAATGACTAATGACCAATAACTAATGACCAATAACTAATGACCAATAACTAATGACTAATGACCAATGACT
>PWQB01000142.1 GCA_003556955.1 Nostocaceae cyanobacterium CSSed10_463m | reverse complement strand
GGTTTAGCAATGCTAAACCCCTACCACACGGGTATATTTAATATCAACATAGTCATTGTTCAAAGCCGGAAATTGGCTATTTTGGTAACAGCATACCATGATTAATTTGTACAGTGCGTAATTCCTAATACCCATAAAAAAATCCCCTAGTATGACTACCAGGGGTAAAAGTTTCTAATTCAGTAACTAGGTTCAAATACTAGCCAGCATTAGCTAAGAGTAATTCTCGCTTTTCTGAGCCATGTATTGTTACTTGATTGTCATCATCAACATCCACAGTGGCTGTAACTCCATCGGTGACTTCACCAGATAGCATGGCTTCAGCCAGAGGATCTTCTAACAAGCGCATAATTGCTCGGCGTAACGGTCTAGCACCGTAACTGGGGTTATAGCCTTCTTCCACTACACGCTCTTTAAAGCGTTCTGTAACTTCTAAAGTGATGCCTTTTTCAGTCAAGCGGCTAGCCAACTCACGCAGCAGAATATCAGCAATTTGCTTGACTTCATCTTTAGCAAGTTGGGTGAAGACGATAATATCATCCAAGCGGTTGAGAAATTCTGGACGGAAGTAAGCCTTCAGTTCTTCATTCACTAAGGTACGAATGCGGTTATAGCTGGCATCGGCCGCAGTCTCAAAGTCAAAGCCTAAACCACCACCACCTTTTTCAATTACCTTAGAACCAATGTTGGAAGTCAGAATAATTAGGGTGTTTTTGAAGTCCACTTTCCGACCTTTCGCGTCGGTGAGGTGTCCGTCATCCAAGAGTTGCAGCAGCATATTGAATACATCAGGATGCGCTTTTTCGATTTCGTCGAAAAGAATCACTGAGTATGGTCTGCGGCGCACGGCTTCTGTGAGTTGTCCGCCTTCGTCGTATCCTACGTATCCAGGAGGTGAACCAATCAGCTTGGAAACGGTATGTCCTTCCATGTATTCGGACATATCTAGGCGAATCATTGCTTCTTCGCTACTAAAGAAGTAAGTTGCCAAGGATTTCGCTAATTCTGTTTTACCAACTCCAGTAGGCCCAGAGAAAATAAAACTAGCAATGGGACGATTGGGATTTTTTAACCCAACTCTAGCTCGACGGATGGCACGAGATACGGCTGTAACTGCTTGTTCTTGACCAATTAACCGTTCGTGGAGTGTGTCTTCTAGGTGCAGCAGCAACTCTGACTCAGATTCGGTGAGTTTGTTGACTGGTACGCCTGTCCAAGAAGCGACGATTTGAGCAATGTCTTCCTCATCGACGATGGGTGACTTGACAAATTCCTGATTTTGTGATTCGGCGTGCAGATCGGCTTCGAGTTTCATTTCCTCGTCGCGGAGTTCTCCAGCTTTGTCAAAATTCTGAGTTCTGATTGCTTCTTCTTTAGCTTTAGTCACACCGACTAATTGCTTTTTGAGTTCTTTATTGGTAGAAAGTCGAGAGTTCCGCAGGCGCACACGAGAACCAGCTTCATCAATCAAGTCAATTGCTTTATCTGGGAGAAAGCGATCGCTAATATAACGATCTGACAATTCGGCGGCTGCTTGCACAGCTTCATCAGAAATATGGACTTTGTGGTGTTGCTCGTAAGCTCCGCGCAAGCCGTAGAGGATTTCCACTGTTTCCTCAACTGATGGTTCCCCGATCAGAACTGATTGGAAACGACGCTCTAAGGCGGCATCACGCTCAATATGCTGGCGATATTCATTCAGGGTGGTTGCACCAATACACTGGAGTTCACCCCGTGCTAAGGCAGGTTTGAGGATATTGGCTGCATCTAAGCCGCCTTCTGTACCACCAGCACCGACTAAGGTGTGAACTTCGTCAATTACCAAAATGATATTGCCAGCAGAACGAACTTCTTCGACAATTTTCTTCAGGCGTTCTTCAAAGTCACCACGAAAACGGGTTCCAGATACTACCATGCCCATATCAAGACTGATAACTTGCTTATCTAGCAAGATTTCCGGTGCATCTTGATTGACAATGCGTTGGGCTAGTCCTTCGGCGATCGCAGTTTTACCAACTCCTGGTTCACCGATTAATACAGGATTATTCTTTGTCCGGCGACCGAGAATTTGGATGGTTCGCTCAATTTCTTTGGCACGACCAACTACAGGGTCAAGCTTGCCTTCTTGGGCTAATTTAGTCAGGTTTCTGCCAAATTCCTCTAAGGTGACGTTTTGGTTGCGCTTGGAACTACTACCTGTACTAGCGAAAACAGTTCCACCTTCACCCAAACGGCGGATGACGTTGGTGCGGACATTTTTGAGGTCAACCCCTAGATTTTGCAGGACTTTGGCGGCGACACCTTCACCAGCTTCGGTCAATCCTAAGAGTAAGTGTTCCGTGTTGATGTAGTTATTGCCCAGACTATTAGCTTCTCGAAACGACTGCTCGAATAAGCTTTTCACCTTGGGAGTAAAAGGAATTTCTGGTGGAACAAAACCAGAACCTCTACCGATAATTTTTTCTACTTCTCGGCGTGCTTCCTTGAGAGTAACGCCCAATTCGGCCAGCACTTTAGCAGCAACCCCAGTCCCTTCTCCGATTAGTCCCAGGAGAATTTGTTCAGTTCCTACGAAATTGTGTCCCAGGCGACGTGCTTCCTCCTGGGCTAACATAATTACTTTAATGGCTTCGGAAGTGAAGTGTTCAAACATAATGGGTTCTTGCTCCCTTGCTGCTTTGGGCTTTGGGTGAGCTAAATATTCACCCGCATTTAAACTTTTTTGTATTTTCTTAAAGATAATGTATCTTTATTTAAAGTTGCATGGCAGTGGTGAGAGCCGTATGGGGTGAGGTGTGGTTGCCGTCATGATTCATTATGACGGGATGGAAAGACTATTGAATCTCTATTTGGGATGAAGTAATAATTCAAGGATAGGTATAAATTATGTCTGAATTACAGGAAAATAAAGACCAACAACATCCTCTCTACAACCGCGATCACCCCTCTATTATTAGTTTACTCGCTCAAGAGGCAACAGACTACAATTTAGCCGAATTAGCTAGATTAAGAATTCGTTATCAAGGCTTTCCGGGGGCGAGAGACATTCAACAAGGCCTGGATAAAATCTTGCAGCAGTGGGGTTTGACGGAGGCGGAACTTTTTGAAAAAACTCGCCAGCTACACGATATCGGCGGAATTTATAAAAGTCGTGGCAAAAAAGAAGAGCAAGATTGGAATTAGTCAATCAATTTTAGATTTTAGATTTTAGATTTTAGATTTTGG
>PWQB01000367.1 GCA_003556955.1 Nostocaceae cyanobacterium CSSed10_463m | reverse complement strand
TTTTCCACATCTAAGGGATGTAAACCAACAGCAAAGCTGAGTTTAGGAAACTGGTGGGCGAGGGATTGAATACTGGAAAATTCTGATGGTTCGACGCAGGAATGTACAAGGCGTACTACACCCGCTTCTTGCCATCGCGATCGCACTGTGGCTAAATCCGGCTGAAATGTATCAAAGTTAATGTGGACGTGAGTATCAATCAGCTGCATTGTAGTTATCAGTCATGAGTCAGTTGCTAGCACTGAGCGCAGTCGAAGTGAGCGAAGCCGAAGTGAGCAGTAATCAGTCATACAAATATATCTACTGATTACTGAACAGCTTAACTACTAAGCAGATGCTTGAGCCAGTGGCTTGAGTTTGCGAGCCAACCTCGATTTTTTCCGAGCGCCATTATTCGGATGGAGAACACCCCGCTTTACAGCTTTATCAATTTTGCTAACTGCCTCAGACAGGCGCACCTGTACTTCTTTTTCTAATTCTGAGTTAGGATTAGCGGCATAGACATCTACTGCACTAAAGTATTTTTTCATCAGCGTTCTTACTGCTGATTTGTAAGCTTTGTTACGCAAACGATTGCGTTCTCCAATTTGCGCGCGTTTGAGAGCAGACTTTGTATTCGCCACGGTCAATTCCAAAAATATTATTAATATGTACACACACTACTAGACTTACTAATATAGCATTCATCCTGCCAATGTCAGAATTTATTCAAAAATTTTCTGTTTGGGGGGCAGGGGGCAGGGGGGAGAAGACGGTAACTTCCTAATGACCAATGACCAATGACTAATGACCAATGATATTGGGAGTGCAATCAGTTGAGAAAATGCGTTATAATAAGTTACTTCGATTAAATGTTAGCTACTAAATTAGAAAAATACGTAAATCGGACTGAGCAATAATAGTCGCCTTCTCAAGCAACCTATATGCTGGCAGTCTGAGAAGTATCAAAAAAATCCAGGTTAAGCTAGAGAAGAGAATTAAGATTAGCTCGACAACCTTATGGGTGAAAAGTGAAAACTGATTCTCAGGCGGGAATATTCTAAATTTTGGCATTCTCCTTACTCCATGCTGCGAATCATTACTCAGCAGGCAGATGTTGTATCAGAACTACAACGTATCTGCAATCGTACTCACGATGAACACGTGCTTCACAAAGAAGCAACTGTGCGCGAAGTTTTGCAAGCAGTGCAGCGCCAAGGCGACAAAGCTGTTTTGCATTATACAGCTGAATTCGATAACCAAATTCTCAAATCTGAAGAATTACGTGTTACTGGCGCGGAAATGGATGCAGCCTACCAACAGATATCGAAGGATCTACTCCAAGCGATTCAGTTGGCTAGCCGGCAAATAGAGGCATTTCACCGCCAGCGTGTGCCGAAAAGTTGGGTACACTTTGGCGATGATGATGTGGTGGTGGGCAAACGCTATACTCCTGTAGATTGTGCAGGGTTATATGTGCCTGGTGGACGGGCTGCTTATCCTAGTACTGTACTCATGAATGGGATTCCGGCGAAAGTGGCTGGTGTGCCTCGTGTGGTGATGGTAACGCCTCTTGGTGTGAAAAAAGCAATTCATCCAGCTGTGTTGGTAGCTGCACAAGAAGCAGGGATTCAAGAAATTTATCGGATCGGGGGAGCGCAGGCGATCGCTGCTTTGGCTTATGGTACAAATACTATTCCTAAAGTAGATGTAATCACTGGGCCGGGAAATATTTATGTGACCTTAGCCAAAAAACTGGTCTATGGTACTGTGGGCATTGATTCCTTAGCCGGTCCGAGTGAAGTATTAATTATTGCCGATGAAACAGCAAATCCGGTGAATGTAGCGGCTGACTTGTTGGCGCAAGCTGAACATGACCCCATGGCCGCAGCGATTTTGTTGACTACTGACACCGCTTTAGCCAAAAATGTGCAAGTAGCGGTGGAAAGACAGTTAGTAGATCATCCGCGACGGATAGACACAGAAAAGGCGATCGCTCACTATGGCTTAATAGTGGTTGTCGAGTCTTTATCAGCAGCAGCCGCATTTTCCAATGAATTTGCTCCTGAACATTTAGAATTAGAAGTAAAAGATCCTTGGGCATTACTTCCTGATATTCGTCACGCCGGGGCAATATTCTTGGGCTATTCCACACCAGAAGCTGTAGGAGACTATTTAGCAGGGCCTAACCATATCTTACCGACATCTGGGGCGGCTCGTTATGCGTCACCTTTAGGAGTAGAAACATTTCTCAAACATTCGAGTGTAATTCAATACTCACCGACTGCACTGCAAAAGGTGGCTGGGGCAATTGACGCACTAACAACAGCCGAGGGTTTACCATCTCATAAAGATTCAGTCAGACGCAGAATCCAACAAGATGAGTGCTGAGTGCTGAGTGAGGAGTGCTGAGTGCTGAGTGCTGAGTGCTGAGTGGGGAGTGAGGAGTGTTGAGTATAAATTCAGGTAGGCTGTAACTGCTAACAATTGGTATTAAACACTAATATTAAAGGAATCTACCTGTTAGGAGATAAGTGGTGCTAAAAAATGTTTTGCTAGCTCTTGATGGCTCGGAAATTGGGGAACGAGTTATTCAAAGTTTAAATGATTTGGTTTTGGCTAGTGATGCCAAGGTCATTCTCTGTCATGTGTTTCCTACAGCAGAGTCAGAGATGGAACTACTTGCAGACCGTCCTCACCCAGAATCTTCAAAGTCAGCAGATTTCCATATTGAAAAACAACTGTTAACTTATAAAGAAAAGTTATCATTCAACAGTGAATTAGAATTGGCAACGGGTGATCCGGCGGTGGAAATTATTCGGATTGCCAATATTTACAAAACTGATTTAATTATCATTGGCAGTCGTGGGTTGGTGGGAATGAAGCGAATTGTTTTGGGTTCTGTCAGCACTCAAGTGGTGGAAGAGGCTAATTGTCCGGTGTTGGTGGTGAAACCAAGTTCTTGAGTGCTAAATTTATTTGGCGCTCACATCAATAGCGGGCAAGATGCCCGCTCCACAAGAGTTTTATGGCACTACGCATACAGGTTAGGACATTGTTGATTGCTAAAAGCCTTTAGCTAATACCAATTATTTGTGAGGCTGCATATTATTTCGACCCCACCCCTAACCCCTCCCCGCCAGCGAGGAGGGGAACTAGATTTCTGGTTAAATTCTTTAAATTCTATTTATGCATCTTTATTAGGACTTACGCACTCGTTACGAGAAATCAGGTGTTTGGGATTGC
>PWQB01000435.1 GCA_003556955.1 Nostocaceae cyanobacterium CSSed10_463m | reverse complement strand
GGCCAGTGTTACAATGGCTTAATTTTCCAAAAAGTTTGATAAGATTATTGTTAGGGATATGAATCACAATTTGTTATAGATGTGAATCACAATTCCAACCGGGATATTAATCAGGCCGCTAAACCCAATCCCCAATTCCGTTTGAATAAAATTTGAAAACTCCGTTGTCCTAGCAGGAAGCGGGGTTTTCGCCATTTAGCCTATTCATATTTGCTTAACCAATTTCTAACAAACTCAATTACCTCCGACTCTTGAATGACAAAAGCACTGCCCTTTCTCTTGAGAACCAGAACGTTCATGTTACCTATCTCCGTATAAAGATGTTGATTATGTTTTGGGGATGCCTTGGTAGGAGGCCATAAAACCAAAACTTTTGCTGTGGGTGTCTTTTGAGCTTCACGGGAGGACATCTGAAACTTGTCTCTATTTTTGTCAAACCAGCTTTTGTAATCTGCCAGTTCAACCAGAGGGCAAGGTTTCCAAGTCCCTAACCGATTCTTCTTTCTTCTCACCTGCAAAACCTCTTTGGCTTCGTTGTAGACAATTTCGCTCTCTCCTTTGGATCTAATGGAGATAAACAGGTGAGTTTTGCCAGGAAATCTGACAAATAAATCGATAGGATTCTTGTCCTCAATCTTCAGCACCGGAAAGACTTGTATACCTTTGCTTTTAAACTCTTTTAGAAGTAGGGCTGTCAATTTTTCCAGACGTGCAATCTTTTCAATGCGTACCAAAGGCTTGTAAGCCCACGCAAAAAGAAGCAAGCCAGCCGGAATTACTGCGCCTGTAGCCAAGGCAGAAGCACTAAGCGCCAGAACCATAGCTGATTCGGCATTTTTCGCCTCCCTAAGCATCTCTAACGCCGGTTCATTGTGCGGCGGAAGTTGAAAATCGCTTAGTCGGTCTTTCACGGTAGTCATTGGAGACACCAAATACTCATATCAATACTACCTCTACTGATGGTAATCCTTCACAGGGCATTTTTTACCAAATAGCCATTTATAAAGATATAGATGAAAAATTAAATATGTTTTGCAATTGGTTAGCGATGACGCGGAGCGCACCTGGACGAGGCAATTGCTTATGTCTTTTTCATTTGTCCACCGACGGTTAACCGCTTTACCTGTTGTTTCTACGATGGTTTCCATTTCCCATACTGAGAAGTTTTGAATTTCTCGCAGTACAAAGAAACAAGGATTCAACCTTCACGGATATATCAAGTAACTGGATTCAAGCTATTTTGACATATAAAGTACCTGGATTAACCTGATATGTGCTATTTTTCCTCCGTAGATGGTTGTTTCTCATCTGGCAAGTAGCCCTTTTGAATGAGTGCATCTCTCAAAAGCCTGTTTATAGCAGCATTCCCGCTTATTAATTCATCCTCTGCATATGCGTTGAGCGCTTCAGAAATTGGTTGCAGCAATCGCAATGATTTAAATGTGGCCGGTGTTTTCTTTTTAGGCATCGCATCAGCATCGTTGTAATACCTTAATGGTAGGGCTTTAGTACCATTCTCCAGAAAAACATACTAAACCCATACCAAAATAGTATGGGTTATGCTATATTGCAAATAGCAGGTAATCAAGGTAATTGGAGTATCCAAATATTGAAATATGGCAAGTAAACAGTATTGCCAGAGGTTCAGGCGGCTAAAGCAGATATACTGCAATGTTTACGGTCAGACAATCTCAGACCTTACTTGGTACAGATTGACCGCACAGTTACGGCAATTTCTCAATTTTGATGTGGCTAGCCCTAGCGCTGAGATGGTAATAAAGACTATTGCCAGCATGAAGCGATCGCATAGAAACTTTCGCGTAAATTCTGAAGACTTCGCCGAGTGTTGGGCATTGTTTCAGCACTACTATCAACAAAATTCATGGTTGACCTGTGCTGAGTTTTTAGCAGAATTAGCCACCAAGCTAGACCTTAGCCAAGTATCTAGAACATCCAGATACAACTGGTTTGTTAATGCTGGTATCCCTTACAAAGCGGCTAAGAAATATCAAACTTCAGAACTGGCGCTGGTAGCATTCCAGGCTGCTAAGTGCATCAAATCCCGTGAAGTTAAGGCTATTAACAATGCAACGCTAATAATCAATTCACTCGTCACGAAATAGGATCTAAATTAAATGCCTAATTTTTACAACAACGTCAAAGTCAGGTTGAATAAAAGCGGCTATAAAATCGCTAAAGCTGAGATTATGGCTGCTGCTGAATACCTGAGAATTCAAGACACCAACAATGCAACAACCGAGAACATTATCGCTGGTGTTGAGTACCTGATCAGCAAACAATCCTCAGAAGTGGCAAAAGTAAACAACAATGTAAACAGTGTAGACACTGCTGATTGTGTAACCGAGCTAGAAGATAATGCCACTGATGAATTACTCCACACTGAAGAACCGGAGATAATCGCCCCTCTGAAAACTTCTACAGAATTGGATACAAACGCACCTGAAAAACCAGAAGAGGAAACACCTGTAAGCAGAGGATTAACTGTTTCTAGTGCCGACAAACAAGCATTAGTGAGTACCCAGTCTATGGCACTTGGTTTTGAGTTGAGTGAACAAGAATGTTTAGTTGTTGCTGACTCAGTAGATGATGTTTTCTCTGATTATTCATCATTCTTAAATAGCGTTACCAGCGCCATCCGTGGTTACATAGACCACCGATTTGATGAAGTAGAAACTGCTTTAGATGCTAATTCATTACAGGTGCGAGAACATATAGCAGATAGGGCAACTAGGCTAAATCAAAAAGTTAATAATTTTTCTGGCAACCTCAAAGCGGATCTAGGAGGTATCCGCCAACAAATCAAAAGTTCAAAAGCCAATATCCTCAAGCGCTTTTCACTCCCCAGTCAAGCACGATAAGCAGTTTGTTCTATCCGTTAAACCATCGACTGCTGTTAGTGTGATTCTGATAATTTCATTCCTTGCTGCTGCACTCGTAGCCTTTGATAATTACAGATTTAGTAGGCATAGAGTCACCAAACCAGAGTACAGAGAATTTCAAGATCCTAATATTTACTTGGAGGTTCCCCAGTGGTTCAAAAAATGACTGAAAGTAAGGAACTGTCAACACTAATTAACCAATCCCTAGCGCTAATCGACCAAATCCAAAAGCACCCAGACTTTCAAGCAGTAGAGTACAGCCCCGATGTGACTTTAGGAGATGCCCAGCAAGCATTGCTTGAACTGCATTGGGAGACTCTACCACAGTC
>PWQB01000791.1 GCA_003556955.1 Nostocaceae cyanobacterium CSSed10_463m | reverse complement strand
TCCGCCTTAATATTCGATTTTCCAGGAGAATATTTTTCAGCATCCACACCATTGGGAATCACAGCAATTTTATCCGCCTTCACCCCCATATTTGCTAATAACTCGCGCTGAATTTGGGAAAAGACAATCACCCGGTCATAATGAGCTAAACTCGGCGCATACACTTGATAAGCTAAAAGCTGAGTTCCGGAGATAAACTTTGCTCCCTTCCCCGCAAAAGCCGTGTGAAAAGTCGCAATTAAAGGTAAATTCAATTGTTCGCAGATTTCTGGTAGGACAAAATCCAAAGGCGATAAACTCAAAGAAGCATGGACGATATCCGGCTTAATTTCCCGTAGCGAATCAGTTAATACCTTGATGGCTTTCAATGTGGGAATTGTGTAAACCTGGGATTTATAAATGAAGGGTAAAGATACTTCTTGGAATTTTGGCCAATTGTCAGGTTCCGGCTCTTCTTGGGCAAAATGGAGAAAACTAACTTCATGTCCCCGGTCGAGCAAGGCGTTTGTCACTTCTCGACTATAGGTGACGTTACCACAAAAGGGTGATTTCTTTCCAATCCAGGCTATACGCATTCTTTGTTAGCTATCAGAAAAGCGAGGTTGATACATTCATGTTTGGGTGGCTTGTGTTTGATGCTGTGGTAATTTTTGGCTTTTTAGGTTGCTTAAAACTCCAGACTACTCCAGTCAATCAGCCAAGCTGTTTTTTAATTAAAGCACTGTGGTTGACTATTTTGCCTCTAAATTATGATTGAACGCAGATGAACACAGATGAACGCAGATGTTTTGACCTAATTTTTTATTATTAGCTTTTTTTTGCTGCATATCCCTGATATTTCATTGATATTTCGCAATTCTCAGATTTATTTGGACTGGATTGAGTTTACCACGAATGCACAGGTTATCGGGAAACTGCTGTTGCTAAATCTATGGGATTAATAGGAGTTCTGCCAGGTTAATATACCCCCTAAGAATACAGTTGCAGCTAATACTAAAAATACTGTTGGTAATCCCATTAAGGTTTCTGCTACACCAGCTAATGCTAGGGGTAGAGTGAGGGCAATATTAATTACATTATTTTGTAAACCAAAGACTTTACCACGCATTTCCGGCGGGGTTTCTTTTTGGATGGCGGTTTGCATGGGGATACCTACTAGCGCCCCAAATACACCTAACAAACCTACTAATAGCAGAACTATCCATAGTTGTGTACTAAATACCGCTAGACCAATTAAACATCCAGACATACCCAAGCAACCGCACAAACTCAGTTGGGAGTAGCAAAAGCGTTGACCAAACTGACCGAGAATTGTCGCCCCAGCAGCCATCCCAATACCACCAAATGCTAGTAAGAAGCCAAATTGAGATGCTTTTAAATGGGGAATGATTTCTGCCATTCGCACCGCTAACACTGTTAAAGCCGCAAATACAGAAAACAAGATGGTCAATTGTAATAGTGCATTGCGAACCAGATGATTAGCTTTCAGGTAGGCTAAACCATCCCGTAAGTCAGAGAAGACATGAGGAAATTCTTTATCGGGATGATGGGGTTTTTCTTTCGTTGCCAAGAGTAGTAAAATGAATCCAGCGATCGCATAACTGCCACCAACTAACAATTCTTTCCCAAATTCCCCACTTCCACCAATTTTCCCCCACAGTGTATCAGCAATAGCTAACAGTGGTTCACCAATGGCAAACCCGATAATCACTGAAGCCATCATTGTAGTGGTATACAACGAATTAGCTGAAAGTAAATGCTGTTCTTGCACCACTAAAGGAATGGCTGTTTGTTCTGCCGGGGCAAAAAATTGTGTTAATGTGGAAACTAAAAAAGTTACCAGCAAAATTATCGCAAAACCTACAGGTATCTTGCCAATAGGTTGCCAATCATCAGTTAACCACAGCAAAACCGGAATAGATAAAACCAACATACCCCGCCAAGCATTGGTAGTTACTAATACAGTCTTTTTCGACCAACGGTCTACAAACACACCAGCGACAGAACCAAACAATACAGCCGGAATTGTAAAAGCCATCATTAAAGCTGATACCCAACCGCTAATACTTTGATTACTTCCTTGAAATTGAGTATTAATCAAAGCAATCATTAATACCAAATAGACTTTATCCGCCATTTGGCAAAAAACCTGACCACCCCACAGCGCCAGAAAATTAGGATTTCTTAATACAGGTAAAAACCCTTCCTGTGGTTCATTATCTGATGTATTGCTACCATCCCCACCCCAGTCATCTGCTAGGGGTTTTGTTTCTACTGACAAACTGCGGCCATGACCATTGATGTCAACTAGCGATGGTTGAGAAACATCAACCGTGGGAGTTTCCGATGTTCGCTGTTGCAGATTTTGAGCTAAATCTGGTATTGGCTTGTCTTGGCTATTAATTTGACTATATGTCGGAGGAACAGCACTCAAGTGATTTTTACCTGTAGAAGCTGAAAACCTCTGGTTTTTTTGAGTGTAGCTGGGTGATAAAGGCAGGATTTTTCTATCCAAATCAGACTGTTGCATCATGGTTAGCGGCAAAATAAGAGTCTATCAAGGTAGCAGAGCGAATTGGGCGACCTAAATGATATTGAGCATATTGGCGGAGAATTTGCTCCACTGATAACCAGCTATAATTTTTCACGGCCTCCATTGGCATTATCTCTGGTTGTGAGAGATGTTGGAGCATCGCTAGTTCTGTAGCATTCAAACGACAAGAAATTACTGGTATATCTTGGCGATGAATCACTGTTTCATAATCTAAATTGGGCTGATGGGGGGATGAACTCAGTGGCTGTTGCTCTTGATTTTTGCGTAAATTTTCCCAAGCCTGTAAACAGACTGTACCACCTGCGGACACACTAAAACCCACTCGCCAATGAGGATCTGTAAAGTTGGGACTCAGGGACTGCTGAGTTAAGCAACAAACTTGTACTTGGGGAGACAAACCCCCTAAAGCTAAAAACTGAAACAAGCCATGAGCTAAATGAGCATAAATTCCCGCATCTTTGCTGGGTAATAGTGCCAATTGCTCTAGATATTCATTGAGTAACTGATAAAGTTCCTCTTGGGGTTGTTCACTCAAAGCTTGACACAGGACTATTTCTGCTAAATACTGACCTGCGGCTAATTTCCCCAAATCTTCAGATAGACCGGGATATGTTTTCACAGTTTGTGCTTGTGTAATTTTATCAAGCGATCGCCCTTTAGCAATCAGTAATTCATT
>PWQB01000256.1 GCA_003556955.1 Nostocaceae cyanobacterium CSSed10_463m | reverse complement strand
TGGAAAACTCCGCTTCCATTCCTCTCCCCTGCAAGGAACCACCGTGTACACACAAGTCAGGAAATTCTCTAAGACCCCACCCCTAGCTCATCCGGTGCAAGGGAGGCTATCGTGTACACACAAGTCTTATCAAGTTGCCTCATTACGTTTTGATCCCCCCTAGCCCCCCTTGAGAAGGGGGGAAAATTTCTGAAAGTCCCCCTTTTTCTACGCCGAAGGCGCATCCCCGAAGGGGTTTAGGGGGATTTAGGGGGATCAAATCACTTGTGTGTACACCGTAGGCAAGCGAGGAGGGGAGATAAAGCTGTAGGTACAAATATTTGATGTTTTTCAGAGTAATAAAAGAGGTTTATAGCCGTTAACCCAACTTTTCAAACAAATCAGCCAAAACAACGTTAGAAAACAGAAACCCTTGGGGATCAGATAAACGCAACCTTCCCCCAACCACTTCTACCCAACCCTGATCTAAATAAGGCTGTAAACATTGGTGAATTTCTTTTAATTTTTCTTCCCCAAACTTCTGTGCCAACATTGCCAAACTCACACCCTCAGCCAACCGCAACCCCAACATTAAAGTTTCTAATAATACCTCTTCTGGTGGAGTTACTTCACAATCAATTACACCCCCAACCTTCACCCACTGGTAATACTCCTGAGTTTTGCGCGGACGAGTGAAGCGCTTACCCTCGATATAACTCGCCGCACCCATACCAAAAGCATAATAAGGGCGGTTTTCCCAATAGACTCGATTATGCTGACATTGATGCCCAGGACGAGCATAATTAGAAATTTCGTAATGTTCATAACCAGCACTTGTCAAAACTTGCTGTGCCGTTTTGTACATTTTGACAGTGGTTTCATCCGTTGGTAAAGGCTGATCCCCAGGTTTGTAATAACGACCAAAAGCCGTCCCCGCTTCTATGGTAAGGTCATAGATAGATATGTGAGTAGGTCTGAGATTGACAGCTTGATTTAAAGAATCCTGCCATTGTTCTAAAGACTGATGCGGCAAACCTGAGATTAGGTCTAAGCTAAATTCGGCTATTTCTACTTGGTGAATTAAGTCCACAGATGTGAGAATATCTACAACAGAGTGCGATCGCCCCGCAAGCTGCAATAATTCCTGTTGAAACGCTTGTACACCCAAACTTACCCGATTTACGCCAACGCTACAGTAACCAGATAGATGTGCTAAATCAAACGTACCTGGGTCTACTTCCATAGAAATTTCTGCACCAGCAGCAATCCCAAAATGTTTTTCTAGCGTTACTAATATCCGTTGTAACTGTTCTATAGATAGTAAAGAAGGAGTCCCACCACCAAAAAAAATCGTTTTCAGAGGTTCACCAGATGCAGCCGTCATGGCAATTTCTTGACATAACACCTCTACATATTGAGCAATAGTACCAGATGTTTCACCCCGTAGGCGATCGCCCACCACCGAAACCGGGAAATCACAATAAAAACACCGCCTTCGGCAAAAGGGAATGTGTATATAAGCAGAACTGGCAATAGCCGAAATATTAACTTTTTGACTCATTATGAGAAAGGATTAATTAATTAAATTGAAAATTACTAACGGTGCAAATAAGAAGTTTTTTGACAATAATTTATCGTTTTACAACAAAATCATGAAAAATATTAAGAGAAAAGACTTTGGTTATAATATTTGCAGATATTCCCTGCTTCAACGCCTAGTGTAAGTCAATATTGATTAGTCTCTCTTACCGATGAAAAATTCTTGACTTTATAGGGTCACACAATCGCAGGAAACAACATAACTATGCTAGATGCCATTATCATTCTCTCATTTATCCTCGCTGCTGCGGGCATAGGGTTCTATAGCATTGAACTACTACCCGATGGTTCCCTAGATGGGGTAACAAACTTAGAAGCTTTACGCTTAGTTGTTGCCGTATTTGCCTCTATTATTGGCGGTGCAGTCGGTTTGAGTTTCCAAACATCATATCGGCGCTTAGAAGCACAAGTCCGAGAAATGCCCCTAGAAATGATTTTAACTCGTGCCATTGGCTTGGTAATTGGGTTATTGTTAGCTAACTTAATGTTAGCCCCATTATTTTTACTCCCCATCCCGCCGGATTTTGGCTTTATTAAGCCACTGGTGGCAGTTGTGGGCAGTATTATACTGGCTGTGACTGGGATGAATTTAGCCGATACCCACGGACGGGGATTATTGCGATTTATTAATCCCAACACTGTGGAAACAATGGTGGTGGAAGGGACGCTAAAACCTGCCAATACGAAAGTTTTAGACACCAGTTGCATTATTGATGGTCGTATTGAAGCCCTACTAGAAACCGGATTTCTAGAAGGACAAATTTTAGTCCCCCAGTTTGTCTTGCAGGAATTGCAACAAGTAGCCGATGCGAGTAAAGACCAAAAGCGGGTTAGGGGACGGCGCGGATTAGAAATTCTCACCCGGATTAAGAAAGAGTACCCAGAACGCATCTTAATTCACCCCGTGGACTACGAAGATATTGCCACAGTCGATGCCAAATTAGTCCGCTTTGCCCAAGAAATTAACGGTACACTGCTGACTAATGATTACAACTTATCGAAAGTCGCCAGTGTGCAGAAAGTGCCTGTTTTGAACGTCAATGACTTAGTAAATGCTGTGCGTTCTACTTACTTACCCGGTGATAATCTTGACCTTAAAATTCTCAAAGAAGGTAAAGAACCCAGTCAAGGTGTTGGCTACCTAGACGATGGCACAATGGTTGTGGTTGAAGAAGGTAGTAATTATGTTGGTGGTGAACTGCGGGTAGTAGTCACCAGTGCTTTGCAAACTTCCGCAGGACGGATGATATTTGCTAAACCCCAAGCTTCAGCTTTGGCGTGAGTTAAATGTCAGGTAAAAATCGAGTTAAAATGTGCGATCGGTGTAGTCAATCTGCACCGATTTTGTTTAGGGTTTAAATCAGTGAACAGTGAACAGTAAACAGTTACCATGCAGATTTAGTCAGGGATTCAATCCAATTCAATACCTTTCGGTTAAGGAATGTAGAGACGTTCCATGGAACGTCTCTACAAGGGTTTTCGGCTCACGAATTTGCTTAACCGAACAGTATTGCAATCCAATTATGTTTCTTAACTGATAACTGATAACTGATAACTGATAACTGATAACTGATAACTGATAACTGATAACTGATAACTGATAACTGATAACTGATAACTGATAACTGATAACTGATAACTGATAACTGATA
>PWQB01000127.1 GCA_003556955.1 Nostocaceae cyanobacterium CSSed10_463m | reverse complement strand
GCTCCTTAAAAGCAATCTGATTACCA
The DNA here is from genome assembly GCA_003556955.1 of Nostocaceae cyanobacterium CSSed10_463m. The sequence goes on along the minus strand of PWQB01000127.1, from coordinate 3,211 downwards.
CTAGCATAAGCTGCTGCGCCCATCTTTTGACTGGCTTTTGCCGCTTTCCCACCGATGTATGCTTGTACATGAGACAGGTCAACCCCAAATGAATGGTGAATTTGATTGAGGTGAGGTAGTTTTGTCGCTGAACCATCAAACCCTGTTGCAGCTATCTGTTGCATTGATGCTGAAGTTCTTGTCCCATCTTCTTTAAGCTGCAAGTCTTCAGAACCAATATTCTGTTCTTCTTGTGACTAATTTAACCTTTTGACTGATTTTTGCCAAGCACGTAGAAAAATTTTGACTAAACCGGCTCTTAATTAACATCCTAGTAATGAATATGACTTTGAACAACGACTGGTACACCGCTAATTATCAATATTTGCTAAAGGTAATTTTTTTAGTACACAAAACTCTAGAAAATGCCATTGAAAGCCAAGAACATCAACCACTAAAAGATATTTCGCCATCTATCAACTTTGGGATGTCTGCACCTTCCGCTTTAGAGCAGCTTTGTACCATTTTTCAACTCACAGAATTTGAGCGAAATGTATTGTTGTTGTGTGCCGCTATGGAAATCGATTATTCCTTCGGTTCTCTGTGCGGTCAGGTGTTAGGAGATATGCAAGTCGCTTACCCCTCAATAAGTTTGGCAATGAAAGTTTTACCCGCAACAGACTGGAGTGCTTGGACTGTTGATGCTCCTTTACGTCATTGGCAATTAATCGAAATTCAAGGCGGCATAACTCATACCCAAAATCCGTTACGAATTGATGAGCGCATATTTCATTATCTTCTAGGTTTACAATCTCAAGATGAGCGTCTTAAAGGCATAATTTCACCAATTAATCCAGTTGATTTTTTAGTTCCCTCTCACGAGGAAATAGCCCAAAAAGTGGCAGCAATTTGGACTGAGGGTAAAAAAGGTAAACATTTCCCGATTGTGCAGTTATATGGCGATGATTTTAGTAGTATGCAAGCTATTTCTGCGGCTGCTAGTTCCATGTTAGGTCTACAAGTTTTTGCGATATCGCCAATACATCTTCCCCAAGATATTCATGAGTTAAATAACATCCTCCTGCTTTGGGAAAGAGAGGCAATATTAACTAATTCAGTCTTGTTAATTGATAGTGAAGGTGATGAATTAGAAAAAGCACAACAGAATGTTATTTTCAAAATTATTGATAAAATTAACAGCTTACTAATTATCACTAGCCGCGAGAGAATAGGGCAAAGGCAGCGTCCTTTAATCTGCCTAGAAGTTCATCGCCCAACTAGAAATGAGCAAAGCGCCCTCTGGGAAAGTTCTTTGGGAGAATTAGCAAATCATAATAAAGACATCAATAATCTTCTCGTAAGTCAGTTTAATCTAAATGCACCGACAATTGATGCTGTGTGTACTGAAGTTCGGGGAAAATTAGTAGAGGCTAGGGGAGAAATTGGTGATATTCAAAATCTATTATGGGATACTTGCCGCGCTCAAGCACGTCTGGGTTTAGATGATCTAGCCCAACAGATTCCTGCTAAAGCTACTTGGGATGATTTAGTCTTTACTAAGACGCAAAAACAAATTTTGCAAAGTATTGCTGGACACCTTCGCCAACGTATCCAAGTTTATGAAAAGTGGGGATTTGCTAGTGCTTCTCGACGGGGTTTAGGTATTAGTGCTTTGTTTGCTGGGGCTAGCGGCACTGGGAAAACTACATCTGCGGAAGTGTTAGCTAATGAACTTCGCCTAGATTTATACCGAATTGACCTCAGTGCTGTGGCGAGTCAGTATATCGGTGAGACGGAAAAAAATCTGCGACGGATTTTTGATGCAGCAGATGCAGGGGCGGCGATTTTGCTGTTTGATGAGGCTGATGCTTTATTTGGTAAGCGTTCTGAAGTTAAGGATGCACGCGATCGCTATGCGAATATGGAAGTCAGTTATTTACTCCAGAGGATGGAAGAATACCAAGGTTTAGCTATTCTCACCACTAATTTAAAAGATGCAATTGATCCGGCATTTATGAGGCGTATCCGCTTTTTTGTCAAATTTGATTTCCCCGACACCAAACAAAGAGAAGAGATTTGGCAGCAGATTTTCCCAAAAAATACCCCTACCAAGGAACTAAATTATACTAATTTAGGGCGGTTAAATGTAGCGGGTGGGAATATCCGCAATATTGCTTTGAATGCTGCCTTTATTGCTGCTGATAGCGGGGAACCGGTGATGATGAAGCATATTAAGCAATCTGCACAGATTGAATATATGAAGCTAGGAATGATGCTTACTGATGCAGAAACTAGAGGTTGGGTGTAATTTTTTTGATGGAGTTACTTGACTAAAAAACAATTCCCATTCTCAATTTATTGCCACATCTCATCTTCAATCACCTTGTCACCCGTTAATATCAAACATAAAAATCGGCATAATTTGGCTAATTAGTCACAGAATTCTGCCCTGAACAAAACTACTTCTTTTTAGGAAAGTGGGAATTACGCTGTGGTGGTGCATCATGTTGTAATTGTTGCCGTCCATTTGTAATAATACGTAACATATCCTTCAAATCTTGCTCGATACCTTCTAAGACACTATCAGCATATTCATCAGCGCCATTTTCAATATTTTGAGCCTGTGCGATCGCAGTTTGTCGTAATTCCTCCAACTCTTCTTGACAGATCCGCCGCTTTTGGTCAATTTCAGCCAGAGTTGCTTGCATCATCGCCTCACACTCCTGCTGAACTTGTCGCCGCAGCTGTTCTGCTTCCTGTTCTACCTGTCTGATGATATCGCTCTCAGCGAGAATTTGCGCTCGTTTAGCTTGAGCCGCCGCAATAATTTGCTGTCCATACTCTTCAGCCTCCAGCAAAACCTCATTTTTTTGTTGGAGGATAATAGCTGCTTCCTCAAAAGTCGTGGGTAACGAAATCCGAATAAAGTCAATCTGTTCGATCAGCTTATCTTCATCTACTAAAGTGCGTCCAACCAGAGGAACACGTAAACCATAGAGAATTAAATCCTCTAAACGATTTAGTTCCTGTTGAATATCTACGCTTCCCGTTCCGTTGGGATACTCTTCACTAGGGGGATAGCTTCCGTTGTCGTTGGGTTGTCCATTGGAGAGGTGTGGTTGTAGCATTTGTATATATCTAGGGCAATTTGTTGGGGAACAAGATGATCAACAGATCCACCAAACCTTGCAATCTCTTTTACCACACTACTACTTAAAAAACTATACTCATT
>PWQB01000795.1 GCA_003556955.1 Nostocaceae cyanobacterium CSSed10_463m | reverse complement strand
CCCCCGACGCGCACCCATGCCCGTTGGCGAAAGCCTGCCGCTAGGCATAGGGCTTTAGCGTTAATTCGGGTATGCCCTACCCTATTTGCATAAGTGCAAGTCCTGTTTGGTTTGAAACAATTTGTTCCAATATGCTGATTCCTAATACTAATTATTGCACAAAGCCTTTCTAGAAGCACGGGGTTTTCAACCCAAATTTTTGACCATCACATATTACAAATATTCCTCCAGCAGCAACCCATAAGTATGTATAGCAGTAACGACAAGTGTTAGGAAATTTCCCTGTTCCCCGTTCCCTGTTCCCTGTTCCCTTAAAACCACAATTATGATGTCCTAACGTGTATGCGTAGTGCTATATATGACTTAGGAACTTATGGGGACTGTAATCGGTGGCGAAAAATCCGATTGGCAGCTTGCAATTACAGGCATTGATCATGTATTGTTATATATGTTACTTTTGGCAAAAAATTCACTGCGGTAGAAACATAAATCTACTGAGATTAGATAATTAATTCCAAATGTTAATTGATACAACCACAAACCTAGAATTTTGTGTTATCAATGTATACCAGTGAATCAATCAAGTACTCTACCAGAGCAGAAATCGGACAAACCAGCCGTGTGCTTGTGGTAGAGGATGAAGAATTAATCCAAGAAATGCTCGCTGTAGCCTTGGAAGAAGAAGGTTTTGGCGTAATCACGGCCCCTGATGGTCGTTCGGCTGTCGAATATCTCAAAAATTGTGAACCAAACTCAGGGGAACCTCCGTTTGATTTAATAATTCTGGATTTGATGCTACCTCATATTAATGGGCTGGATATCTGCCGCTTACTGCGTCACCAAGGAAACCCAGTACCAATTTTAATTCTCAGTGCTAAAGGTAGTGAAACTGACCGTGTTTTGGGGTTAGAAGTAGGAGCCGATGATTACCTGACTAAACCCTTTAGCATGAGAGAGTTAGTAGCTCGGTGTCGCGCTCTACTGCGTCGCCAAAGGTTATGTAGTGTGCCACAATTACAAGTACTCAAGCATAAAAATATCACTTTAAATCCCCAAGAGTGCCGTGTGCTGGTTCGGGATCAAGAGGTGAATTTGTCTCCTAAAGAGTTTCGCTTACTAGAATTATTTATGAGCTATGCTCGTCGAGTCTGGTCTCGAGAACAATTGCTAGATCAGGTTTGGGGGCCAGAATTTGTTGGTGATAGTAAAACTGTAGATGTTCATATCCGTTGGTTACGTGAAAAACTAGAAGAAGATCCTAGTCATCCCGAACACATTGTGACTGTAAGAGGTTTTGGTTATCGTTTCGGATAACCTATGAAAATAGTTGTTAGTTTTGATTAATTACAAGCAACTAACAATTGATATTTTAATGCTCTTATTAGGATTTTTTCTAGGTTTGGCGGTAGGTATGGGGATTTGGATTTGGCAACAAGTTCAATTGAAGCGCTATTTGGGGCGAATACTGCAACCATTAAGCTCTGGTGCTGACAAAGTAGCCCTACCGCTAATACCTCGTTTACAGCGCGAAATAGAAAAAGTGAAGCAGCAGCGAGAAAGTTTGCAGCAGTCACTACAAACCTACCAAGAACTACTGGATTTTGCACCACTAGGATATTTACAGGTAGATGAAGAAAGTCAATTGCTGTGGTGCAATCAGCAAGCGCGAGACATATTGTATCTGCAAAGATGGCAAGTAGGACAGGTGCGCTTATTACTGGAGTTGGTGCGGTCTTATGAACTTGATCATTTAATTGAACAAACTCGTGATTGGCAGAAGCCGCAGACGCAAGAGTGGGTATTTCATCCGTCTTGTGATGATGCGGTGCAAATACCAACAGTAAAATCACTGGTTTTGCGAGCATCGAGTTTACCTTTACCCAATGGACAAGTAGGGGTTTTTTTAGAAAATCGCCAACCTCTGCTGGATATGAATCAAGAACGCGATCGCTCTTTTTCTGATCTAGCCCACGAATTGAGAACACCATTGACTTCCATTCGTTTGGTGGTGGAAACTTTGCAAAACCGTTTAGATCCGCCCTTAAATCGTTGGGTGAATCGGCTGATGCAGGAAGTTGATCGGCTGATTAATCTGGTGCAAAGCTGGTTAGAACTTACCCAAATGGAAGCTAACCCAACTATACAATTGCATCTAGAAGTTGTGGACTTGCGATCGCTGGTTGCGTCTGTTTGGGAAACATTAGAACCATTAACCCAAAAGCAAAATCTTACTCTTGACTATTCTGGCCCAGAAAATCTGTGGATTAAAGTGGACCCCTCCCGGATTTATCAAGTTTTTCTCAATTTGCTAGATAACAGTATTAAATATAGTCCTCCTAATCAGAGCATTAAAGTTCAAGCCAAAATCCTATCTGGACACAATACTGATTACAGCCATAGTACTGGCAATATTTTGGAAATAAATCTTATTGATTCAGGGGTAGGTTTCGCTGAAGCGGATTTGCCCCACATTTTTGAGCGATTTTACCGGGGAGATAAAGCCAGAACTCATTCCTCATTACCAGAGAATAACTCGATGGGGACGATTGTGGGTAATGGTTTAGGTTTAGCCATCGTCCGGCAAATTATTGTTGCTCACGGCGGTTCCATTAAAGCTATGAACAGTCCAGATACTGGTGGTGCTTGGATGCAACTTCAACTTCTGGATGTACTCTCACAGTCCATCAAAGATTAGAACGGGGGATTCTCCTGAAGTTATGGCAAACTCCTGGAGCCAAGACTATAGTTAAGAATATCTTCACCTTTGAGAATATAAGTGTGGAAGCTGCCTTGTATGATCACAATCCTAACCCGAAAAATCCCCAGTTAGCCCGTGCCATTAGACGCTTAGAACGGGACGTATTACGCATGGGTGCTTTGGTAGAACAATCCTTTCGCCTCAGCCACCAAGCGTTATTTTCACGTGATTTAACCGCAGCTGAGGAACTCCCCCAATTAGATAAAAAAATTGATCGCTTCTATAGACAAATAGAATCAGACTGTACAGCCATCATGACTCTCCAAGCACCTACGGCTCAAGATTTGCGGTGTTTGAGTGCTTTTATGCAACTAATCCGAGACTTAGAGCGTATTGGCGATTATGCGGAGGATTTGGCGAATATTGCCGTGAAAATTTTTCCTTATCCGCCACATACATCCTTAGCAGAAATTGAAAATATGTCTCACCATGCACAAGCAATGCTAGCAACCAGCTTAAAGGCTTTAGCTGATTTGGAT
>PWQB01000033.1 GCA_003556955.1 Nostocaceae cyanobacterium CSSed10_463m | reverse complement strand
GAGACGTTCCGCCGGGTAGAGACGTTCCGCCGGGTAGAGACGTTCCGCCGGGTAGAGACGTTCCGCCGGAACGTCTCTACTGAGTATGATTTGACCTTTTTTGAATTGGAGCGAACGCGAGTGCATCTCGTAGAGAAGCGACTTGACTAATAACCAATGACTAATGACCAACTATTGAGTCTACCTACATCTTGCGGCGCATAGTCGATTATCCATAACTGCCAAGTTCCTCTAGCAGAAAGAGAAAGTAACTGTTTGAGTGCCGGGTGCGATGCAATTGTGTAGGTTGTTTGTAAATTAGTGCGGCGGCCTAAAGTGCGGTTTTGTAATAACACTTGTTGGTTATTCGGGGCGATTAAATAAATTTCTAAATCGCCCAAAAAATCATGGCTAATATTAACAGTTACTTGAATATCTTTAATGGTGCTGGATTCGTTAATGGCGATCGCACTTTTAACTCCCTGTAAACTATTATCTGGAATGCTAATCTGACGGGAATTTTCTCCCCTAACTTGTTTACTAGCAGATGATACAGAAGTGCGTAGTCTTTGGGCTGCTTGCACTGCCTTCGCTGCATTCACTTTACCATAACCAAACCATTGAGAATGTCCATTACTGTTATAAGTACCCTCTCGCATTCCCAATTGAGGATCTGGGTCAGGATCAACAATTTTATCAGCAGTTTCTTCCAGAATAAACTTGACTTGTTGCGCCGTTAAGTCAGGATTTGCTGACAAAACTAATGCCGCCACACCTGCGACTATGGGCGTAGCGCTGGAAGTACCACCGAAATTGTTGGTAAAATCACCAGGATCTAAACCTGCGGCTCCCACTTGGTCAGTAGTTAAAATTCCTCGTCCTAAAAGAGTAGTTGCGATCGCAGGTTGTGTATTCATAAACCCCCGACCCTGAAATGATAATCCTGGGGGGGCGTTGTTACTAGGCGCACACAGAGCAATATTCGTTCCCCAATTACTATAAGCCGCTTTCTTGTTTAAGCTAGTAGAAGCCGACACCGCAATTACATCTGGATGCATAGGGAATCCACTTAACCACTTGGTATTACCTTGTAACAAATTTCCCGGCCAATTGCGCTCAAACACAGTACCGTTAATCGGACGGTTAGCATTTCCCGCCGCAAACAAAATGACGCAACCCTTACCATTACGCCCTGTAGTAGCAGCCCGACTAATAGCAGCCCGTTGGCGCAAAGACAAGGGAAAATAGACAGCAGAAGCTCCCCAACTGCAAGAAATTACACTGGCTCCCTTTTCCATCGCCCAGTTGAACATATCTTCAATAGATTCATCATCTAAAAAACCAGTACTCCGAATCGGCATCAAAGCACAACCAGGAGCCACTCCCACAATTCCTATACCATTTTCCTCAGCGATTACTAGCCCAGCACAAGCCGTTCCATGACTGGTTTCACGCTCACCAGGTGTAGGTAAAAAGCCATTTTTCCTTAAATCTCTAGGAGCAACAATTTTGCCACTACCTTGCAAATCTGGATGGTTCAAATCAAAAGAATCATCCACTACCGCCACAACTACAGAACGCACACCACGAGTAATATCCCAAGCTGCTTCCACAGAAATATGAGAACCTGCTGCTAACTGACTCCCGCCATTGTGCTGAAGATACCATTGCTGAGGGTATAGAGGGTCACGGGGTCTGTAAAGTGATTCAGTTTTAACCAGGATATTCGGTTCAGCCACTAACACCTCTGATAACCCTTGCAACTGATTAGTGATTTTCAGGGGGTTTTGTGTGGCTTGTTTGCTGACTAGAAACACAAAAGTATTGGGAAGACCCTGGACAGATTTTTGTTTAACTAAACCAAAACTAGCAGCGATCGCCTCAATTCTGGCAGCATCTACCCAAGAAGCAAATTGAATAGTAACTTGGTCATTGAGGTAAACAAAGGTTCCCGGATTATCCTTAATAGTGTACACATGACCAGCAAAAGCCACACTGTCAGCAGCCCTAGCTTGAGACATCGCTGATTCTAACTGGCTGGGTACAACTGTAAACAGTTCCAAATGTGCTTGGGGGATACTTCGTTGCCAAAAGCCCCAAAGAACCTGAGACAATTGTTGGGGTGTAAATTCAGTTGTAGGACGAACTGTAAAGCGGTCTAAAACCTTTTCTAAAATTAATTCTTCACCACCACGTTGCAAAACTATTCCCAAACTGCTGGCTGGTACGCCTGTATTGGGAAAATCAGAGAAATTAGGATCATTGTTAATCATGGGCGATTTTAGTGAGTTACTATACAGACGTAATGGGAACACTATGAAACAGATTTTCAGTCTAAATCAGAGAAACCCCAGTGTAAATTTGTTTTCTCAAAGACGAAAACAGAGTTAAGATACCCGAAGTTTCAATTTCTTTTTTATATAGTTGTCGTACTACTTGACCCCATGAACTCTGCCGCCGTCCCTCCTTTTATTAGCCTAACTTCCTTGTCATTTCTAGCAGTTCTCAGCCTGTTATCACCTGTCAATGCACAGGTAAAGCTACCGAGTCTTTATAGTCAAGTACAAATCATTGACCCCAACGATCCCAACACTCTCCGTCCTACAGCCCAAAATAATAGCGTTTTGAGTATGGCGGGAGGTCAACGGCTCATAGAAGAGGCAGAACAAGCCATTGCGGCTCAGAACTACTCTTTAGCGGCTCAGAAGTTCCAAGATGCACGTCAAGTTTTTAACCAATTATCTAATTTTTATCAAGAATTAAACGCTAGCTTTACCGGAATAGACACGAGAGTTTCCGAATCTCTTCGTCAAAAAGCTTTACAAACAGCCCAAAAGCGCGACGAAGCCACCTATAAGTTAGCACTTGTACATCGAGCGCAAAATCAGCCAGAATTAGCCGTACCCTTGTTAGTTCAGATTATTAGGAGTCAAAACCCCACACGGGATTTAGGCACGAAAGCCTATCAGCAGTTATTTGAATTGGGTTTTGTGGATACACCCTTTCCCCGACAAAGTGGTAGTTCATCCCAAAATAGATAAATTCTGCACATCTGCCTAGAAAGCCCAAATGGTAAGATGGAATTACTCACTAAAGGTCAATCAATAGCACTTAATAAGCTAACAATTACTCACTTTTCCTCGCGGATTTAAATGTGACAGGGATCTAAACGCAGCGATTAATCTCAAAAACGCGGCGAGTCACGCCGTGTCAGCTTGTGGACTGGTGAGTGCCGACACTGCCAGGATGAAGCAAGAAGATTTCAGTTTGTT
>PWQB01000668.1 GCA_003556955.1 Nostocaceae cyanobacterium CSSed10_463m | reverse complement strand
TCGCGGAGCAACAACCGTTTCTGAAAACACCATTGAAGCGATTGGAGAAGCGGTAACGGAACTCATAGATGAATTAGAACAACGGAATCAACTCCAGCCAGAGGAGATGATTAGTGTAACTTTTTCGGTGACAAAGGATTTGGATGCGGTTTTTCCGGCAGCGATCGCGCGATCGCGTCCTGGATGGGATAATGTAGCGATGTTGGATGTACAGCAAATGCACGTTGAAGGTAGCTTACCGCGTTGCATCCGGTTTCTGATCCACGCTTATCTTCCAGCTTCTACACCAATTAATCATATTTATTTGCGCCAAGCTGCTAAATTACGTCCAGATTGGAGTTTATCCCAGCCGTTACAACCATCACAGCACATAGCTAAGTCAAAAGTTTAAAATACGGCTGTAAATTATATGTAAAAATTAGCACGAAATGAGCTATTACAGTGGTGATGCTGCTCAACATACTGCCATTGGCGGGAGAATGTTTACTGAGAGGGGAACTGGTGTTTGCGTGAAGTTAGAGGATTTTTTGAGCATTCTCTCCAAAATGGAACAGCCACTGGTAATTATTACGAGTGAAGGCTATTTCACCAAAATCTACAAGTATGTCACAACATACAAAGGTTTTGTATTTTTTGCCGAATCTTTAGACAAATTAGATTTTGCTAGCAATATTGAGGTGATTTACGCTCAAAATCTCTGCACTGATATTTAACAGTTATCAGTTATCAGTTATCAGTTAACAGTTATCAGTGAGCAGTCAAGACAGATAATGGGTGTTATGGCACTACGCATACACGTTAACCCTTTTCTATCACTCTAGAAAGAGAAAAATAAATGTAGGTTGGGTTAAGCACAGCGCAACCCAACACCCAAAGCCTTGAGCTAACTTGGTTTCTACTCAGCATTCAGCACTCAGCACTTTGCTATAAGTGTTCACTGATTTAACTGCAAAAAATTAGCCCACGCAGGTGGGCTTTGTGTCAGGTTTGGAGTATTTCTATTCGTGATGACGATGAAATCTGATTCCTACAAAGATGTCATACACAAATTCAAAAAAGTCTTTTTTCTGCAATAACCCCGATGTCTGAGGACTACCCTTTTCATCCAATAACGGCTTCATGGCGTAATAAGCAGGTTGATAGTTATACCAGGGAATCGAAGGCCATAAATGATGGATGAGGTGGTAATTCTGTCCTAAGATTAGGATATTTAGCAGTTTACCAGGATAGACACGGGCATTTTTCCAGCGATCGCGCTCTACAAACGGACGATGTGGTAAATAATCAAAAAATAATCCTAATGCTATCCCCACCAAAAACGCCGGGATAAACCAAAAATTGAGAATATAGCCTAAAAAGTGATACTGAATCGAAATATAAAAAATTGTGACGACAATTAAGCGGCTGACGAACCATTCTAATAATTCATATTTCCGCCACAGTCGCCGTTGAAAGAAAAATACTTCATGGTACAGAAAACGCACCGCAATCAACCACAACGGACCACCTGTAGAGACGTAATGATCTGGGTCGTTTTTGGGATCATTAACATGGGAGTGATGCTGTAAATGCACCCGTGTAAATACTGGAAAAGCAAAAGCTAATATCAAAGCGCTACCATGCCCTAACATGGCATTAATCACGCGGTTACGATGGGCAGATTGGTGACAAGCATCGTGAATCACTGTGCCAGCACAATGTAAAGCCAGAGTGTTAATGCTAAAACACAACCAGTCTGGCCATTGCCATAGCCAGTAACCAAAGTTCGACAACACCAACATTGTTACCGTGGACAAAAACAGCAACAGTGTCGGATTAAAATCACCAGGAGGCGCTAAAAATTCCTTAGGCGGGATTTTCAGTGACTTCTGTGCCTCCAATGTGACCATTTTTAACTCCTTCTTTAATCAAACATTATGAATATACGATAAAGATGAGCCGAACATAAACTTTTGTAAGCTTTTATTTAGCAATATTTTACTTTATCTTTGCTGAAGAGTAGATGAATAGCGCTATGATTCCAGACGAGAGATAATTTTTTGCTGGTCAGTAGTGCGTCTTAGACAACCACCAAAAAGTTGATGTCAAAATATCTCTTCAGCAGGATGTAACCAAGTTTGGTGTACGATATCTACTCTATCTCACAACTCTTGGGAAATGTTAAGCAGGGGAAAATAAATAATTGCTGCCCAAAGTGACTCTCACCACCCCATTCATCCTCTGCCTCTGTTGGTTATGGATATAGCAGTGACTGAAAACGAAACTCCCCTTAACTTAGTATGAATCTCTAGATAGAGATAGCCCCCTAGAATCAGCCCCTATGCAATTAAGAGACTCTCTACGCCGGACAAAAATTGTAGCTACAATTGGGCCTGCCACTAGCAGCCCAGAAATGCTCAAGGCGATTATTGAAGCTGGTGCAACGACACTGCGGCTTAACTTCTCCCACGGTACTCATGCCGACCATCAGCGTAGTATTCGCTTAATTCGGCAAACAGCCTTTGAATTAAATCAGCCAGTAGCAATTCTCCAAGACTTGCAAGGGCCAAAAATTCGCTTAGGTAAATTTGAAAATGGTTCGATAATTTTAGCAAAAGGCGATCGCTTCACCTTGACAAATCGCCCAGTTATCGGTTCACAAGAAATTAGCTGTATTACCTACGAATATTTGGCAGAAGAAGTGCCTGTAGGTGCAAAAATCCTCCTTGATGATGGACGAGTAGAAATGCTCGTAGAAGATATTAACCGTGACAAAGGCGATTTACATTGTCGTGTCACAGTGCCTGGTAAGTTGTCTAACAACAAAGGTGTCAACTTTCCCGGTGTTTACCTGTCAATCAAGGCCATGACCGACAAAGACCGCGAGGATCTGATGTTTGGTCTGGATCAAGGTGTAGACTGGGTGGCGCTTTCCTTTGTCCGCAACCCCCAGGACATGATCGAAATTAAAGAGCTAATTTCTAGCACCGGTAAGCAAGTACCAGTAATTGCCAAAATTGAAAAACATGAAGCTATTGAACAAATGGAAGAAGTTCTGGCCTTATGTGATGGCGTGATGGTAGCTAGAGGTGACTTAGGTGTAGAACTCCCAGCTGAGGATGTGCCTGTACTGCAAAAGCGGCTCATTGCTGCGGCTAATCGCTTAGGGATTCCCATCATCACCGCTACCCAAATGTTAGACAGCATGGTGAGCAACCCCCGTCCCACTCGTGCGGAAGTGTCAGACGTAGCCAATGCCATTTTAGATGGTAC
>PWQB01000829.1 GCA_003556955.1 Nostocaceae cyanobacterium CSSed10_463m | reverse complement strand
TTCTTCTCTCACCAGTAATAACAGGTTGAGAGATGATTATTTATTTCCAAGACAGCGTTTCAGGTTTTATCCCTTTTCCAGAGAAGCTAGAGAGACTAAGACAAAGTTTTATATTGTGTCTAAGCTAACAAAAATTACGTATTAATCTAGTATATTTAAATAAAAAAATAATTACTGCTTTTAAGTGTAAAAAATTAAACTTGAGCAAAAGGCTAAAATTTGGGTATAGCTTCCGCAATTAATCTGTGTAACACTAGGAAGCTACCTCAAGCTATATTTTAACGGGAGGTCAGGCAATGGCTATCGCCACCATTAATCCCGCCACTGGGGAGACAATTAAAATCTTTGAGCCACTCAAGGATTTAGAAATTGCCTCTAAACTGGATTTGGCTGGTCAGACTTTTGAACAGTACCGCAAGACGAGTTTTTCTGTGCGATCGCAATGGCTAGAAAAAGCTGCAATAATTTTACAGCAAGAAAAAGCCGACTTTGCTAAAATAATGACCCTGGAAATGGGTAAAACTTATAAAGCAGCGATCGCAGAAGTCGAAAAATGCGCCCTGGTTTGTAACTATTACGCCGAACACGCACCAAGTTTCCTGGCTGATGTCGCCATCAAAACCGATGCTAGCCATAGTTTTGTACGCTATGACCCAATGGGCGTAATTTTGGCTGTAATGCCGTGGAATTTCCCCTTCTGGCAAGTATTTCGTTTTGTCGCCCCAACGCTGATGGCGGGCAATGTCGGCTTACTTAAACACGCTTCCAATGTGCCGCAGTGCGCTTTGGCAATTGCAGATATTATCCATCGGGCTGGTTTTCCTGAAGGCGCTTTTCAAACACTATTAATCGGTGCGGCTAAAGTTGCCGATATTATGACTGATGATCGGGTAAAAGCTGCTACCTTAACCGGAAGCGAACCCGCCGGTGCATCCCTCGCCTCTGTTGCTGGTAAACAAATTAAAAAAACTGTTTTGGAATTGGGAGGTAGTGACCCCTTTATTGTTTTAGAAAGTGCTGATTTAGAGACCGCAGTTGCTACAGCTACTTCCGCCCGGATGTTGAATAATGGGCAATCATGTATAGCAGCGAAACGGTTTATTATTGCAGAGGCGATCGCACCTGAATTTGAAAAGTTACTTTTAGCTAAATTTCAGGCTTTGAAAGTGGGCGATCCCATGCAACCAGATACTGATTTAGGACCACTAGCAACCCCTGATCTTCTCCAAGATTTACACCAACAAGTGCAAACAGCCGTTAAAAGTGGCGGTAAAGTCCTCACTGGTGGACATCCTTTAGCAGATCGTCCCGGTAACTTTTACCCGCCGACGATTATTACAGATATTCCTCTAGATAGTGCGATCGCACAGGAAGAATTTTTTGGTCCAGTGGCATTATTATTCCGTGTACCAGATATCGATGCAGCGATTCAACTAGCTAATGCTACACCTTTTGGTTTAGGTGCAAGTGCTTGGACAAATAACGACCAAGAACGCGATCGCCTGATTACCGAAATTGCAGCAGGTGCTGTATTTATCAACAGCATGGTTAAATCTGATCCCCGCTTACCCTTTGGTGGCATTAAGCGTTCTGGATACGGCAGAGAATTGAGTATTCAAGGGATACATGAATTCGTCAATCTCAAAACCGTCTGGGTACAGTAGGGTGGGTTAGGCGGCTAAAAAACTGTGTAAAACACGAAAAAAATTACTTGCGCCGTAACCCACCATCGCCCTGATTTATGGCCTTTATAAAACACGAAAAAAATTACTTGCGCCGTAACCCACCATCACCCTGATTTATAACCAGTGAGGAAAAAACGATGAATACAGCTGAATTGTTGGTGCAGTGTCTGGAAAATGAAGGGGTAGAATATGTTTTTGGTCTTCCTGGAGAAGAAAACTTACACGTTTTAGAAGCACTGAAACATTCTTCCATTAAATTTATTACTACGCGTCATGAACAAGGTGCAGCATTCATGGCGGATGTCTACGGACGTTTAACTGGAAAAGCTGGAGTATGTCTGTCTACTCTTGGCCCTGGGGCTACAAACTTAATGACTGGAGTCGCAGATGCTAACCTAGATGGTGCGCCATTAGTAGCAATTACTGGTCAAGTGGGAACAGATAGAATGCACATCGAATCCCATCAATATTTAGATTTGGTGGCGATGTTTGCCCCAGTTACTAAGTGGAATAAACAGATTGTCAGACCTAGTATTACACCAGAAGTAGTCCGCAAAGCCTTCAAGCGATCGCAAACAGAAAAACCCGGTGCAGTCCACATCGATTTACCAGAAAATATTGCTGCTATGCCTGTAGAAGGTAAGCCGTTGCGAAAAGATAAAATCGAAAAAAGCTATGCTTCCTTTGCTTGTATTCGCGCAGCTGCGGCAGTAATTTCTCAAGCCGTTAACCCCATCATCTTAGTAGGTAATGGCGCAATTCGCGCTCAAGCCAGTGATGCAGTGACGCAATTTGCCACCCAAATGAATATGCCTGTGGCCAATACATTCATGGGTAAAGGCGTAATTCCTTATACTCATCCTTTGGCTTTATGGTCAGTAGGATTACAGCAAAGAGATTTTATTACCTGTGGCTTTGATCATGCAGATTTGGTAATTGCTATTGGCTACGATTTAATCGAATTTTCCCCCAAAAAATGGAATCCTGAAGGCAATATTCCGATTATTCATATTGCAGCTACTTCGGCGGAAATTGACAGCAGCTATATTCCTAATGTCGAAGTAATAGGGGATATTTCCGATTCCTTGAATGAAATTTTAAAATTGGCAGATAGACAGAGTAAACCCAATCCCTATGCTATCAGCTTGCGGGAAAATATTCGTGCTGATTACGAACAGTATGCTAAAGATGATGGATTTCCCATTAAACCGCAAAAATTAATTTATGATTTACGGCAGGTAATGGGGCCAGATGATATCGTCATTTCTGATGTTGGCGCACATAAAATGTGGATTGCTAGACATTATCACAGCCACAGTCCCAATACTTGTTTAATTTCCAACGGTTTCGCTGCAATGGGGATTGCAATTCCTGGTGCTTTAGCAGCAAAACTGGTTTCTCCTCACCGTAAAGTTGTAGCAGCGACTGGCGATGGTGGTTTTATGATGAACTGTCAGGAATTAGAAACAGCCTTGCGAGTTGGTACTCCCTTTGTCACCTTAATATTTAACGATGGTGGCTATGGGTTAATTGAGTGGAAACAAGAAAATCAATTTGGTAAAGGTAACTCATCTT
>PWQB01000069.1 GCA_003556955.1 Nostocaceae cyanobacterium CSSed10_463m | reverse complement strand
CAACCCAACCTACATTTACGTCTAATTTTGGGTTTGAAAACAGTCCCTACGCGTCATACCTGTGTAGTAGGGAATTATATTTGTCCAAAACTTTTCAAACAACCTCTAACTACAAACTAGAAAAACAGCACCCGAATATGATGGTTAGAAAAATTCATCAACGTAAAATCAACTTTTTTGTCTGTCTAATATTCTTAGTTGCTACCTTAATTATCTCTTGTAATAATACAACTCTCCAGGGTAGCAGCGCCTGTGGTCGAGAATATGATCCCAATATTGATTATTTTCCCGCAAAAGTGAGCGTTAATTATGCCACTGGTTTTGATGTCGAGTATCATAACCATTACAAA
This sequence comes from Nostocaceae cyanobacterium CSSed10_463m, assembly GCA_003556955.1. Next base: position 2,911 of record PWQB01000069.1, on the reverse strand, counting down.
ATTGTCACGGTTAAAAATCCTTGGCGGAATGCTAATACGGGTTTTCAATATGTTTTAGTGCAGTGTGGCGCACCAGTACCAGAGAATTTTGCAGAAACGCAAGTAATTACTGTCCCTGTAAATTCGGTTGTCACTCTTTCAACTACTCATTTACCCCATTTAGCGAAGTTGGGAGTATTGGATAAACTCATCGGGGTGAGTGATTTTAAACAAATCAATACAGCCGAGGTAATTTCCAGAATTAAAACCGGAAAAATCACAGAGGTGGGGAGAAACAGTAATGTTAATATTGAGCAGATATTAGATTTAAATCCAGACTTAATTACAACTTATGCGGTGGGTAATTCACAAACAGATAGTTATCCGCAATTAGTAGACGCTGGGTTAAAAGTTGCCATCAATGCTGAATATATGGAAAATTCACCCCTGGGGAGAACCGAGTGGATGAAATTTACCGCTTTGTTTTTTAATCAGGAAGAAATAGCCGAAAAAGTATTTAGTGAAATTGCGAGGAAATATGAAGAAATTGCTCAAAAACCCAAGTCTATAAATAAACGTCCTAGTGTATTTGTAGGATTTAACTTTAAAGGTACTTGGTATATGCCAGGAGGGAATAGTTATGTCGCTAAATATCTCAATGACGCTGGCGCAAATTATCTATGGAGTGATGATAACACATCTGGTAGTCTACCCCTATCTTTCGAGATTATTTTAGAACGTGCTATTAATGCTGACTATTGGTTGAACTTTAGTCAATCTTGGCGGAACGTACAAGATATTTTGGACGCAGATAATCGCTATGGTGATTTTCAAGCTGTAAAAATTGGCAACCTTTATAATAATGATGCCAGATTAAACGAAAATCAAGGTAACGATTATTGGGAAGGTGGTATTAGTAACCCTGATGTAGTTTTAGCTGATTTAATTAAAATATTTCATCCTGAATTGTTACCCAATCATCAACTCGTTTATTACCGCAAATTAAGATAAGGACTAAAGTCCTTACTACGAACTCGTTTATTACCGCAAATTAAGATAAGGACTAAAGTCCTTACTACGAACTCGTTTATTACCGCAAATTAAGATAAGGACTAAAGTCCTTACTACGAACTCATTTATTATCGCAAATTAACTTAAATATACTCTCAACAATGATTTCTCTGTGTCCTCTGCGTCTCTGTGGTTCGTTTTTATAAAAATTATGTTACTACGAAAGTCTAAATTGAATCTGAAATTTTTTAGTCGTCAACATCTAATTTTCCTCACCTTACTATCAGCCTTAATCTTCGCCTTTTTACTAGACTTAGGTTTTGGTTCAGTCAATATACCCATCAACCAAGTCCTGACCATCTTACTAGGAGGAGAACCAGAAAAAGCCACTTGGACAAATATTATCCTCAAATTTCGTTTACCCAAAGCCCTAACAGCCACCTTAGCCGGTGCAGCTTTGGGAGTCAGTGGTTTACAAATGCAAACCTTATTTAGAAATGCTTTAGCGGGACCTTTTGTATTAGGAATTAGTTCCGGTGCAAGTTTAGGCGTAGCTTTAGTTGTTCTGACCACAAGTGCTACTGGTGCTGGTGCTATGTTTAAAGGCTTAGGAATAATTGGTGATTTAAGTTTAGTTATAGCTGCAAGTTTAGGCGCAGGTTTAGCTTTAGGTTTAGTTTTACTGGTGGCGCGTCGGGTTCAAGATACAATGCAACTGCTGATTTTAGGTTTATTGTTTGGCTATGCTACCAGTGCTTTAGTGAGTATTTTGCTGCAATTTAGCGAAACTAATAATATTCAAACTTACTTACAATGGACTTTTGGCAGTTTTGGCGGTGTGACTTGGACGCAAATTTTGGTTTTAGCGCCTGTGGTGGTTTTGGGGTTAGCTGTGGCTATTCTGTTATCGAAACCTTTAAATGCACTGCTGCTGGGTGAGTCTTATGCTAGTACTCTGGGTTTGGCTGTGCAACGGACTCGGTTTTGGTTGATTACGAGTGCTTCTATTTTAGCAGGGGCAATTACGGCTTTTTGTGGTCCAATCGCTTTTTTGGGGGTTTCGGTTCCTCATCTGTGTCGGAGTTTGTTTAATACTTCTGACCATCGGGTTTTGGTTCCTTCGGTGACGATGATGGGGGGTATTTTGGCTTTGGTTGCAGATTTGGTTTCTCAGTTACCTGGAAATCAGTTGGTTTTACCTCTCAATTCGGTGACGGCTTTGATTGGGACTCCGGTTGTGAGTTGGTTGGTTTTGCGAAGGAGGGGATAGTGTCACGCAGAGGCGCGGAGGCGCGGAGGGGGAGAGGTTAGGAGGTAAGATGGCAATGGCAATGGGGTTTGTTGATTAGGGTTTCTAGTAGGGAGTTGAGGGTTGTGGCGGCTAGGAGTCCTCCGCCAAGGGTTCCTTCTATTGTTATGTATGGTATGGGTTGTTGCATGAGTCTGCGTTTGGCTGCGGGGGCGTGGCTGAAGCCTATGGGTAAGCCTATAATCAGGGCGGGTTGGATTTTTTTCTGGTTTATGGCTTCGCAGATTTCTAACAGGACTGAGGGGGCGTATCCGATGACTAATATACTATTTTTAGTGATTTGGGTGAGTCTTTTTTGCCATTTCTGCTGTTGCCAAAATTCTGTTTCTGCTTCTGGGGCGGTGGTAATATGGGGGTTGTCTATTAAGGTGATGGTTTCACAGCCTAAATGGGTGAGTCTGGTTTGATCTAAGGCTGCGGCGACGGTGGGGATATCTACAACGATTTTACACCCTGATTTGAGGCTTTCTCTACTGGCAGCGATCGCACCTTGACTGATTTTCACAAAGGATACTAAACTAACATCACCGCAGGCTAGGACTAATTGGGCAATTAAATCTTGTTCGATTTCGGAACGCTGGGATAAGTCGGGTAAAATTCTCTGCAATGATT
>PWQB01000052.1 GCA_003556955.1 Nostocaceae cyanobacterium CSSed10_463m | reverse complement strand
GAACCAAATACTCTATCAATAGCTACGCCGTTTCTTTCTTCCAGTTTTAAAGGTGTAGATTTATCAGGATAAGCATCTTCTATTCTCAATCTGCTGGCGATGGAAGTATTACCAAATATTTGGTCTGTAAAACTGGAGAATTTATATAACTTACCTCCGATATTCGGATCATTTTGATTCTGTTTTTTGAAATCTTCTAGATCAGAATCCTTTATTAAAGGGTTATTTGCCCAAAGTTTTTGGGTATTTTCTGATGGACGTTTTTCACTTCCCACAGTCCTAACTATCCTTTCCGCATGGGCGCGAATTGCACCTTTTAAGCTGCTTCCGGGTAAATATATAGAACGTCCCCCAGCATGATAGGTTTCGACAAATTCCATATCTGGCTTTGTGGGGTCGGCTCCTTCTTTTCCCGATTTAATTAAAATCGGTCCATCGGGGATAATGGTTAAATCAATGGTGCAGTGGTTAACAAATCTTTTGTGCATGGCTAAATTTTATCAATAAAATATGGGGTTTTAGGCTGCAACTAAATTATTTAGCTGTATTTCACATTGTTGGAAAACAAAATTAACAGCAGCAAATAATTTATCTAATTCATAAATGGTGTAAGGAGTAATATTTTTGGTAAATTTATCATTGTCTAGTTTACCAAATTGCCATGTAACACCATTAGAAACTATCCCATAAAGAATAATGGGGTATTCTTCATTTAGTTTTTGAGCAGCAATCATTTCTGCTAGACATTGCGCCCAACCAGCTTCAAAATTATCTTGCTTGGCTTCTACTAAAATGAAGTATGGTTTATCAAAAACTACTTTTCCTAATGGGGAACGTTTAGCCAAAATATATTCAGGAAAACCAGATAATTTTTCATCATAGTTGAACGATTGATGACTCCATAAAATGAAGTTTTTTCGGTAAGTTTTCCAAACTTCTTTGAGTACGGGATAAATCAGATTTTCACAGATAGCAAATTCGGAGTTATTGACAACACCATCCCGCATAATGGTTTCTAAATCTTCACGGAAATAATCAGATACTTGAAATTCAACAGCAGCGATAAAATTAGCTTCAGTGTAGGTAACTTGAAACGCTTTCAGAACTTCTGCAATGCTTTTGTAATTACTAAAAGCCATATTTAATCTCCAGAAGTAATTGACTCGGTGGCACGATTATCTAAATGATTTCTTAAATGCTTTATCAGAGCCTTTGTCCACTTGTCTTTATATTGTTCTAACTCTTCTTGACTACGTAGATAATGATTTTTTCCATCTTGAACTAATCTTTCTAAGTATTTCAACAATTCTTCTGGTTTATTCTCAGAGTCAAACCACCATATCTCTTTAATATCTAGTTTAACCACACCCAAGCCACGCGATCGCCCTCCACCCAAAGGAATCTGTTCTGTCTCAAACTGGTGTAACCCAATCATTAACAGTCCGAGTTCCCATTCTTCAGCGTTTTCCACTACGGCTTTAAATTCAAACTGTGTACCAGCAGGAACAACTTGGAAGTCATAGAGTTTACCATCTGCGGCGGTTTCGGTGTCTCTGTCTATGGCTACACCGTCTCTTTCTTGGTACTGTCCAAACCAAGTCTGAGGTAATACGGTTAAGTCCCGCACTTGAAATTTGCTGGCTATCCAGGGAGAACCAAACAGGTGAGATACTAAATCTGGATGGTTGAGAATTGCTTGAGTTAAAGCCTCGTCATCATTGCAACTTTCTTTTAATTTATTCATCTCCTTGGAGGTAATTGACCATTCCTCTTCAATTGCAGGATTAGCTACTAATTTGCGATCATTACCTACAATACCCCGGAGGAAGCTTTCAAGGCGCGATCTTAATGCACCTTTGAAGCTAGATCCTGGGATTAATGGATGTCCTAAAGCATCTTTAATTACAGGTAAATCAGATCCAATGGGTTCTGTAGAACGTCCGGCGCTGATGCGTAAGGCTGTAACTGTGGTGAGTACACCTGTGATTTCTAGGCGGTTTTTAAATGTGTCAAACATATTTAATTATTCTCAGCAAATTTTTCTTGTAAATGCAAAGCAATACTATTTGTTTCTGCCTTATTTCGTCCTGTTGTTTCAATACACAAACCTAATCCTTTATCTGTCCAAGTCAAAACAAATTCCACAAGTCCATCCTTGGTAGTATTAAGGATTGGATTAGTACGACGGGAATTGAATGGTAGAGAATTGACTACTTTTTTAACATAGGGAGAACGACATATTTTTTTAGAAAATTTATAAAGAATATCTTTTCCGTGGTCATCTCTTAAACTTATAGTTTTACGTTCAGGGTCGGTATCATCTTGGAGAACTAAAGACAGAATGCTGTTTTCTTGTTTAGCAAATTGCAATCGAGAACGTTCATTAAATAGAACTCCCATTGCTGAAAGACTAACTAAACTTGTTTCGCCTTCAGGTTCTTCATCAATGAGCGAAATGAGATATTGATTTTCTAAATCTGCTTGAATTTGCGATTTTTCTATAACTTGTTCATCTTCAAGTTGTGCAAATAGTACATAGTTATTAAGCCAGAAAGCCAAGTCTAAAGCAACAGGTTGGGGTGGAAGTTCAATTACCTCTGAGAATTTTTCAAACAAATAATAAACTGGAATTTCTAAAGCTTGTCCAATCATTCCTGCAAATGATATCTGTGCTTTATAGCCACCAGTTGCATTAATAGCAATTGCTTCTGAGCTAAATTTTCTCACCTCTGTACTAATTTCTCTCACAAGATTTTTAAGACCTTCCTGCTTAAAGGCTTTAACATCATCATCACGCAATCCTTTAAGTACACGTACATCTACTTTTTCAAAAGGCAAAGGATTACTTTTATTTTCGTAATACAATTTAAGCAGCTTGCCAATATTTTTACCGTCTTCTGTATCTGAAACTAGGAAAATCAGGCGTATTCTAGATACGAGCAAATTTTTATTACAAATGCTAGTAATTGAGTTTATTTCTGCGCCACAGATACGATCTGAATTTTTTTGCTCTAATAAAAATAGCGAGAGTTGATTCCAGTTTTCAGATTCAAATATTTGCTTAATTGATTCTTCTGCGTACTTCAGATTATTGAATAGACTTGTACCGACTGTGCAAATAAGTGTGTTTCTCATGTTTTTAACCCTGACAATTTACAAAATATTTTGGCTGTAGCACAGATTTTTTAGTTATGCTGCACCGTCGCGTTTGTATTTCAAATGACGTGCGCCATAGCCTAAGTAGCGGCGAATTAATTCTAG
>PWQB01000154.1 GCA_003556955.1 Nostocaceae cyanobacterium CSSed10_463m | reverse complement strand
TTTAAAATTTAATGTAGTATATGTAGTACGCAATTAAAAGTTATTTGTTACCTGAGTCATTAGTCCTAATGATTCATAGCTCATTTTACCTATGTTTTTATTAAACTTTTTTCGTCGGCTAAAACTGCCCAAATTATCTATGCAAATTTCTTTGTGGAAAACTTTTTATATCAAGCCTAAAGAAGTTGGGATTTTGTATCAACGCAGTGATTTTCAGAAAATCTTGCAACCTGGTACTTACAACTATTTTGGTCGGCACTGGAATGTGAAAACCTATGACCTCAATCAACCAGAGTGTCAGATTGAGAACTTGGAATTGTTGCTGCGAAATCATAGTGCAGAGTTACAGCCACATCTGTTAGTAGTTAAAACGGCATTTAATGAAGCGGCTTTAGTGCGCTGTGGTCAAAATTGGGTTAGTGTTGCGCCTAATCAATTAAAGGCTTTTTGGCGTGGTTTTATTGAGGTGGAATCCCATGTTTTTAACTTAGATGAAAACTTGGAATTACCTGCTGAAGTTGTGCAGCAACTACGAGGTATTGCCGTAAATGGCGTGAAAAAATTCCAAATTTTTGAGTATGAAATTGGTTTGCTGTACGTGCAGAATAACTTTGTGCGCCCCCTAGTAACTGGGGAGTACGCTTTTTGGGCTGTGAATAGAGATGTTTCAGTGCGGACTCTCAGCCGGATGATCCCAAATCCAGAGTTTCCCTTAGAAGATATCTTAATTGAGCAACATCCGGATTTTATCGAGGCTTATTGTAAAACTGTCGAATTACAAAATCAACAAGTTGCGATCGCCCGCTATCAAGGTAAAGTCATTAGTATCCTCGCCCCATGCAGTCGCAAGCTGTTTTGGCGAGATGTAGAGGTAGAAATAATTGACATCAGCACCGATGCTAAATTGTCCTCTGACTTAGTTGCTGAGTTAGTTGTGGGTTTACCTGAAGCTGTAATTTTGAGCCGCAATAGTTTACATATTGCCTACATACCCCCGCATTATGTGGGACTGTTGTACATCAATCAAGAATTTCAAACACAACTCCAGTCCGGGAATCATGCTTGGTGGGTGTTTGGGCGTTCTGTAAACACAGAAATGTTTGACCTCCGCCAACAAACAATGGAACTATCTGGCCAAGATATTTTATCCAAAGATAAAGTACCTTTGCGCCTGAATTTAACTGCTGGCTACCGCATCACCGACCCCCTCACAGCCAAAAACCGTTTATCGGATTTAACTAGCTACTTATACAAAGAGCTACAATTTGCTTTGCGTGGTGCTGTAGGTGAAAAAACTCTAGATACCTTACTAGAAGACAAAGGAGCCATTGATAACAGTATTTTTGATTACATTCGCCAAAAAACCGCCGACTATGGCATAGAAATAGATTCGGTTGGAGTCAAAGATATCATTCTCCCTGGTGAAATTAAAACGATTTTAGGGAAAGTAGTAGAAGCAGAAAAAATAGCCCAAGCTAACGTCATCCGTCGTCGTGAAGAAACTGCTGCTACCCGCAGTATGTTAAATACCGCCAAAGTGATGGAAGATAACCCCGTAGCATTGCGTTTAAAGGAGTTAGAAGTATTAGAACGAATTGCTGAAAAAATTGAGAAAATCCAAGTTAATGGGAGTTTGGATAGTATTTTGACCGACTTAGTGCGGATGAATCGTGATTAATATCCACGACACTCAACTATTCCTCTTTTATTTCGGGGGTGTTAAACTTCACCCCTTCAAAAAAAATAGATATCCAAGGTAAAGCCGCCAAAATGCCTGCTAAAACAGCTAGAAATACAGAAATTGCAAATATTTGATCACGAGGAATTTCCAGGACACCACGTAAAATTACTTCTCGTAAAGCCGAAACAATAGTAATTTCCACGGCTGCACCTACAGAAATCCGTCGTTCTTGTAGGTAATCAAGTAACAATCGAAATAACTCAACTAAAATCAAAATAAATAAGATATCAGAAGTTACTTCTCGTAAATCCAAAGGATGTAAAAAGGAGGAAAACATATCTGCTAATCGAATCAGCATCACACCAAATAATCCCAAGCACAGAGCAATCACAATGAAGTCTTGGAAAATTTCTAAATTGCTGACAATTCTCTCGCGCTTAAACCAACTTTGTACTTCTATAATTACCCGCTTGGGCATAGTAACTCCAGATATTTTAGATTCCTCACCCTTCATCATAGGCAATTCAAAATTTTAAAAGTTATTATTGAGAACTTTTTTATTTGATACCAATTATTTGTGAGGCTGCATATTATTTCGACCCCACCCCTAACCCCTCCCCGCAAGCGAGGAGGGGAACTGGATTTCTGGTTAAATTCTATTTATGCATCTTTATATTAAATTGGTATGAACCTATAAAAGTTAAAAAAATAGTATAATAATAGACGGAAAGCCGATAATTCTCCATCACAATTTAGGAAGTAAAAAAAGTTTTCGTTTTGGCGAGAGGGTTAGAGAATGAGTAATTTACAAACCCAGTTACCTACAGATACATGGATTTGCACTTCTTGGGGTGAGTATGAGCAAATAATCGCTAACTTGCTCAATGAAAAGGCAAAGAGTTACTACTACAAGGGATATATGAGGCTGGAGATGGCACCAGTTAGCTTTGATCATGGTAAAGACCATGTAGTAATTATTTTTGCAGTAACTCTATTTGCAGCATTGAGGGGAATTTTAGCCACAGGTTTAGACACTACCACTTTTCGTAAAACTGGTATTCAGGATTGTCAACCTGATGTGGCGTATTATCTCAGAGAACGCGCCCAAAGTATCCCAACTGGTACAGGGATTGTCAAACTTGATCTGTATCCTGCACCAGATTTAGTGATCGAGATTGCTAAAAGTTCTCTATTGGATGATTTGGGGACAAAGCGAAGTCTCTACGAAGAATTGGGTGTTGCGGAATATTGGGTTATAGATGTGGAAAATACCCAAATTATCGCCTACACTATGGCAGACCAAGGTAGTAAACGTATTCAAGAATCAGAGGTATTACCTGGACTAATAATTGCAACTTTAGAATCAGCTTTACATCGTAGCCGTGAAATGAGTCAATCTGAAGTAGCAACTTGGTTAATAAACCAGTTTCAAAGCATAAAACCAAATTCTCTCCCCTCTTAAACCTCCGCGAACCTTTGCGTGAACCTTTGCGAACCTTTGCGTTAAAAAAAAGGTGCGTTGCGCTACGCGACAACACACCCTACAGATTTGATATTGAATTAATCCAACTTACTCAAAAC
>PWQB01000191.1 GCA_003556955.1 Nostocaceae cyanobacterium CSSed10_463m | reverse complement strand
CCTCAGTTCCTATGTCAACCTAGTGCTTTCTGCTCTATTGGTAGCAGTCTTATACCTGGGTGGTTGGGATTTTCCCATTCCCGTTAGCGTCATGGCGAATTGGTTTGGAGTTAGCGAATTTAATCCAGTCTTGCAGGTAGCAACAGCTTCTTTGGGTATCGTCATGACCCTAATCAAAGCCTATTTGCTAGTGTTTATCGCCATCTTGTTGCGTTGGACAGTACCAAGGGTGCGGATTGACCAATTGCTAGATTTAGGATGGAAGTTTTTGTTGCCACTTGCCTTGGTTAATCTTCTAGTAACCGCAGCGCTGAAACTTGCCTTTCCTTTCGCCTTTGGTGGATAAACCAATTTGAGATTTTAGATTTAATCTAAAATCTCGAATCCAGAATCCAGAATTGAAAAGAGAGAGAAAAACACTAAAAATGCTAAAGTTCCTCAAACAAGTTGGTGATTACGCCAAAGAAGCAGTACAAGCTGGACGCTATATTGGTCAAGGGTTAGCTGTAACTTTCGACCACATGCAGCGTCGCCCAGTTACCGTACAGTATCCTTACGAAAAACTGATTCCTGGTGAACGGTTTCGTGGCAGGATTCACTTTGAGTTTGATAAATGTATCGCTTGTGAAGTCTGTGTTCGGGTTTGCCCGATTAATCTACCTGTAGTGGATTGGGAATTTGAGAAAGCCAACAAAAAGAAAAAGCTCAAACACTACAGTATTGACTTTGGAGTATGTATCTTTTGTGGTAATTGTGTGGAATACTGCCCAACTAACTGTCTATCAATGACAGAAGAGTATGAGCTATCCACTTATGATCGCCATGAATTGAACTATGACAACGTAGCCCTCGGTCGTCTGCCTTACAAAGTCACCAATGACCCAATGGTTACGCCACTGCGCGAACTAGCTTACTTACCCAAGGGTGTGATGGAACCTCACGACCTGCCTGCTGATGCGCCTCGTGCTGGTTCTCGTCCAGAAGATTTGGTAGAACAAACAGCAAAAACCAGTGACTAAGGCTGCTACGCGGAATGTGGACTGCAAAAGCAATCAAAAGCCGATTATGTAAACTTTTGACTTTTGACTTTTGACTTTTGACTTTTGACTTCCGCCTCGCGGTGCTAGTGGGTAATCGTGATCATCGATTACCAGTTACGATTTATTGGAAATCAAAAAGGATCGGAAAAAGTGAATCTAGCCGAAGGAGTACAGTTTGTTGCGTTAGGCATACTGGGTGTGATGATGATTGGGGCAGCTATAGGTGTAGTGCTGTTCTCTAACGTTGTCTATTCTGCCTTTATGCTGGGAGGAGTGTTTATCAGCATGGCGGGTATCTACCTGTTGCTGAATGGTGATTTTGTCGCAGCCGCACAGGTGCTAGTTTATGTTGGAGCGGTTAACGTGCTAATTTTGTTTGCCATTATGTTGGTGAACAAGCGAGAAGATTTTGCGCCATTTCCCAGTACTGGGTTGCGGAAAGTCCTGACAGCAGTAGTCAGTTTGGGATTATTTGGCCTATTGAGTGTAATGGTATTAGGGACTCCTTGGGCATACTCAACATCTGCGGCTGTAGCTCCAGAAAGTTCTATAGTTGTGATTGGTGAGCATTTCTTCACTGACTTTTTACTACCTTTTGAATTGGCTTCAGTTTTGTTGCTCATAGCGATGGTGGGAGCGATTATTTTGGCACGTCGTGAGTATTTGCCAGAACCACCAACATCCTCAGAATTGCCACAAACTGTTTTGACTTTGCCAGAACGCCCCAGAGACTTAGTATCTGCGGGTAGCGAAACAAAAGAGTAATATTTGCGAATCATATCGCCAGTAAAAAGCCAGATTTTTTTGAGAAGGGATACGAGAATCCATGCAACTCCAGTACTTTTTATTACTAGCAGCCGCTTTATTCTGCATTGGCATTTATGGTTTAATTACCAGTCGTAATGCGGTGCGGGTGTTGATGTCAATTGAGTTATTGCTAAATGCTGTTAATCTGAATTTAATGGCATTTTCCAACTTTCTCGATTCAACTTTAATTAAGGGTCAGGTATTCACCGTATTTGTGATTACCGTGGCAGCTGCTGAAGCGGCGGTGGGTTTAGCCATTGTGCTGGCCATTTATCGCAACCGCGATACCGTCGATATGGAGCAGTTTAATCTCCTGAAGTGGTAATTTTGCGTGCAACTCAAGCAGGTAATCATTGCTTATAAAGCACGAGATTCCCAGAGTAAGCGCTGGGCAGAACTCTGTGCTAAACAACTAGAAAAACGCCATTGTCAGGTTTTAATGGGGCCTAGTGGGCCAAAAGATAACCCTTATCCGGTGTTTTTGGCCTCTGCAACTCAACCCATTGATTTGGCTTTGGTACTCGGTGGTGATGGCACTGTTTTAACAGGTGCTAGACATTTAGCCCCTGCGGGTATACCCATTCTAGGGGTGAATGTTGGGGGTCATCTGGGCTTTTTAACTGAGTCTGTAGATGAGTTTGATGATACAGAGAAGGTTTGGGACAGGCTATTTGAGGATCGCTATGCTATCCAGAGGCGAATGATGCTCCAAGCATCGGTGTATGAGGGGAATCGCACGAATTTGGAACCTGTAAGCGATCGCTATTTGGCTTTGAATGAATTTTGTGTGAAACCCGCTTCTGCTGACCGCATGATCACTTCAATTCTGGAAATGGAAATTGATGGTGAGGTAGTCGATCAATATGTGGGAGATGGTTTAATTATTGCCACTCCCACTGGTTCTACTGGTTATACTGTCTCTGCTAGTGGCCCCATTATGCACGATGGTATGGAGGCGCTTACCATCACTCCCATTTGTCCCATGAGTCTTTCTAGTCGTCCTCTAGTTTTACCTCCTGGTTCTGTGGTCAGTATCTGGCCTTTGGGAGACTATGATTTGAGTACAAAGCTGTGGATGGATGGGGTCTTATCTACCTCTATTTGGCCAGGACATCGGGTGGATGTGCGTATGGCCAGCTGTCGGGCGAAATTTATTATTTTGCGAGAGAACAATTCATATTATCAGACACTGCGCGAAAAGCTGCTTTGGGCAGGTACAAGGGTTCGCTACAGTAATAATCACCGTAATTGATTAGGTGTCTACAGAGCGCTGTTGCGGCTAGTTGTCTGTGCAAATATGCCAGCCCCCGGATATGTTCGGGGGTTTTTATCTGAGTGCTGAGTGCTGAGTGCTGAGTGTTGAGTGCTGAGTGCTGAGTGTTGAGTGGTAAGTGGGTAGGGGCGGGTTCATGTAAT